>NZ_JABXWS010000178.1:0-253 GCF_015594425.1 Novosphingobium sp. HR1a | reverse complement strand
AAACGCCATCGAGGCGTTGAATGCCCAGCTTCGACGGGCGGTCAGGGCCAGGGGGCACTTTCCCAGCGACGATTCAGCGACCAAGCTGCTCTATCTGATCTTGAACCGATCCGAGAAAGAGTGGAAAATGCCGCCACGTGAGTGGTCTATGGCCAAGGCCCAGTTCGCCGTGCTGTTCGGAGAACGCTTCATCAAGGCCATGGCAGCGTAATGTTCAACCGCCCGCCCACACACGGAATTCCTGACAGTCCCC
>NZ_JABXWS010000127.1:0-2144 GCF_015594425.1 Novosphingobium sp. HR1a | reverse complement strand
GTCGTATAAACGATGCGGCGGACCTCGTCGGGGAAGGCAAAGAACGGGATAACCTCAGCCCATGCACGGCGCCAGCTCTGGCCGATCGCAGGATAGCGCCGACCCCATTCGCCGGCCTCGAAGGCTGTCAGGGCCTCCTCGGCAGCGATGGCATCGCTGGCGCGGTAGACGGTCTTCAGTGCACCAGCGAGCGCCTTGCGGTCCTTCCACGACACGAAGTCCATCGAGTTGCGCAGCAGGTGGACGATGCATATGTGGACGGCCTCCCGCTTACAAGACATTCGGGCAGATATGAGCTGATCGCTTGCCTTCATATGTCCGGCCTTTGAAGCGCGATCTCAATCAATCGCTGGCCAAGATGGTTTCCGCCACTCACGTTCCGAACAAGTCTGCGGCATTTAACTGCCATTGCATTGTATGGAATGCCATGAGCCCGGATCGATCAAATCCATCTACCGTTGTCTTGCAAGTTCACTTCCAGCTCAGGGGCGCAATTTCATATGCTCCGGCCAGATCTTGTCGCCTTATGCTGCTGCTCAGGCTTGGTTGGCACTGTATGCCTTGTAGCGCTCTCCCGATACCATCAGTTTCCACGCGATGCGAGCAATCTTGTTGGCGAGGGCCACGGCGACCAGCTTAGGCGGCTTCCGCTTCAGCAGGTCCAAGAGCCAAGGGGTCGCATGCTTGCCGCGTCCAACGCGAACATGCCGTAACAATGCTGTGGCGCCTGCTACGAGCACGCTTCTTAGGGCCTCGTCCCCAGCACGGGTGATTTTGCCTGTCCTGGTTTTGCCGCCGGTCGAATGATCCTTCGGTGTGAGTCCCATCCACGCCGCGAACTGTCGGCCGGATTCGAACAGCTCGGGTGCTGGC
Source organism: Novosphingobium sp. HR1a (assembly GCF_015594425.1). NCBI lineage: Bacteria > Pseudomonadati > Pseudomonadota > Alphaproteobacteria > Sphingomonadales > Sphingomonadaceae > Novosphingobium > Novosphingobium sp. HR1a. The sequence continues at coordinate 1,271 of NZ_JABXWS010000127.1, read as the reverse complement.
GTTTTCATTGTGAGAAGCGATGCGCCGATCAGGCCAACGCCTGGTATCTCAGCCAAGCGGCGCGCACGCTCATCGGCACGGTGCCACTGTGCAAGTTGCGCCTCCGTTTCGGTGATCTCTTCTTCAAGCTGCCGGAAGATCTTTCCCTGCGTCGCAAACAATGTCCGGGCAAGTGCGGGGATAGAGCGATCGGTAGCAAGACGGTCAAGAAGCTGCTCGATCCTGCATTTGCCTTTGGCGGCGATAAGACCAAACTCGGCCGCATAACCCCGGATGGAATTTGCCACTTGAGTCCGCATCTGGATGAGACGCTCTCGAACACCGACCAGCATCAATCCCGCCTGCTGGTCTGGTGTCTTAATCGGCACGAACCTCATCGAGGGACGGCTCATCGCTTCACAGATGGCTTCTGCGTCCGCTGCATCGTTCTTCCCGCGCTTCACGTAGGGTTTGACCAGTTGAGGGGCGATCAGTTTTACCTCATGCCCATAAGAGGTCAGCAACCGCGCAAGATGGTGAGATGCACCGCAGGCCTCAAGCGCGACGCTGGTCGGCGACAATTTCTCGAAGAACGTCATCATGTCCGCTCGCCGTAACTGCTTGCGCAGTACCGGCTTCTCGGCCGTGTCGACCCCGTGAAGTTGAAAAACGTGCTTTGACGTGTCGATCCCAATACGGATAAGCTTCTCCACGGACAGTCTCCCTCATGTGGTCTTCAACAACCTCATCGTGGCACATCTTGATGCCGTTGGGAGGCCGTCCACACCAACAGGTCTGGACGATCGTCTCTGGGAACACGGCGGTGATCGCCTCTGGAAAGCCCTTCAGGCCGTCTACGACGGCCAGCATGATGTCCTCAACACCGCGGTTCCTCAGCTCGTTCATCACCCGCAGCCAGAATTTGGCGCCCTCGTTCTGCTCGATCCACAGGCCCAGGACGACCTTGCCGCCATCGGCACGCACGCCTAGCGCGATGTGGATAGCCTTGTTGCGGACCAGACCTTCGTCACGGATCTTGACCCGGATCGCGTCGAAGAAAACCAGCGGATAGGCCGGATCGAGCGGTCGGGCCTGCCAGGCGGCGACCTCTTCGAGCACGGCGTCGGTCACCGTCGAGATCAGGTCCGGCGAGACGTCGATACCGTACAGATCGCGCAAGTGCCCGACGATCTCCCGTGTGCTCATGCCGCGCGCATACATCGAGACGATTTTGTCGTCGAAGCCCGGAAACCGGCGCTGGTACTTGGCGATCAGTTGCGGATCAAAGCTGG
>NZ_JABXWS010000174.1:0-316 GCF_015594425.1 Novosphingobium sp. HR1a | reverse complement strand
CCCGACGATCGCGCGGCACCTCGATCTCGATCTTGCCGGTCTCCGTCACCACCGTCTTGCGGCCATAGCCATTGCGGCTGTTCCCGACCTGCGAGGCATCGCCAAGGTGGTAATCCATCTCGGCGTTGAGCGCCCGTTCGGCCAGCGCCTTCTTCAATGAATCCAGCAGGCCGCCCTGCTGGAGCGCACTGGCCGCATCGCTGCCGGCCAAGAGTTGATCGAGTAAATCAGCCGGGATCGCCGGCTCCTTGCGTCGAGGCATACAGGGTCTCCTTCTTACCCATTATGCCCGCCCACACACGGAATTCCTGACAGT
>NZ_JABXWS010000144.1:0-1217 GCF_015594425.1 Novosphingobium sp. HR1a | reverse complement strand
GAGTAGCCCCTAGATTTCTGGACGCCTTCTATCCTAATTTTGAGGACAGGAGGCGACGATGGGGAAGCCCAATTTCAGCGATGAGTTCAAGCGTGATGCGGTGGCCCAGATCACCGAGCGCGGGTATCCGGTAGCGGAGGTTTCCGAGCGGCTCGGCGTCAGTCAGCATTCGCTGTACGCATGGAAGCGGCAACTGGCGAAGGTGGTGTCTGGCGATGCTAGCAAGGATGCCGAGATCCGCCAATTGAAGCGCGAACTGGCCCGGGTGACCGAGGAGCGCGATATACTAAAAAAAGCCACCGCGTATTTCGCCAGGGATGCAAAGTGAGATACGCATTTGTCGCCGAGCATCGTGACCAGTTCCGGGTTCGATCGATGTGTCGGTGCCTGCGCATCCAGCCCAGCGGCTTCTATGCCTGGCAGAAGAACCCGCTGAGCCAACGGACCCGGGAAGATGTGCGGCAGACGAAGTTGATCCGGCAAGCCTGGAACGACAGCGGCAAAGTCTATGGCTACCGCAAGTTGCACGACGACCTACTGGATCAGGGCGAGACCTGCTGCCCGAACCGTGTTGCCCGGTTGACGAGGCTGGCAGGCATCAAGGCGCAGATCGGTTACAAGCGGCGGCCGGGAAGCTATGGCGGCAAGCCATCCCGGGCGGTCGACAATACTCTGGACCGGCAGTTCGACGTCGCTGCCCCCGACAGGGCCTGGGTGACCGACATCACCTACATCCGCACCCTGGAGGGCTTTGCCTATCTGGCTGTCGTGATCGATCTCTATTCTCGCCGTGTGGTGGGCTGGTCGATGCAGAGCAGGCAGACCACCGATGCGGTGCTGCAAGCGCTGCACATGGCGGTATGGCGGCGCAAGCCCAAGCAGCGGGTGCTGATCCATTCGGATCAGGGCTCGCAGTTCACCAGCATGGACTGGGCGGCCTTCATCCGGGCTCACAATCTTGAGCACTCGATGAGCCGGCGTGGCAACTGCCACGACAACGCGGTGGCCGAGAGTTTCTTTTCCTCGCTCAAGCGTGAGCGCATTAGGCGCCGGACCTACAAAACACGCGATGAAGCCCGGCAGGACGTGTTCGATTACATCGAGATGTTCTACAATCCGGTCCGCAAGCAGGTCAGGAACGGGATGCTGTCCCCCGCACAGTTCGAACGGCAGCAGATTTTGAAAGCAGAAGGCGTCTAGAAAACTAGGGGCTACTC
>NZ_JABXWS010000039.1:0-33619 GCF_015594425.1 Novosphingobium sp. HR1a | reverse complement strand
AAGGCGATAAATCGCCAAGCCTTCCGACCCTCCCGCAAGCGGGAGGGTGAACCCGTCTTTCCCCCCTCCCGCTTGCGGGAGGGGCCGGGGGGTGGGCCTTCCTTCTTTCCTAAAACCGCGCGTCCAGCCCGACCCGAACCGTACGCGGCCGCAGCGGCGTCGTCTGGTCCCGCCCGGTCCCGAACGGCGTCCCGAGTGAGAAGCGATTACCGCGCGAATTCGTGATGTTGCTGAGCGTCAGCGTCACACCGTAACGCTCGGTCCCGACCCGCAGGTCAGCACCACTGTCGAGGTAATCCCCCTGCGGATCACCCAGTTCCGGGCCGATACCGAGGCGCGACTTGCCGACATAGCTGGCCCAGCCATTGGCGGTCAGCCGCAGGTTCTCGCCGATCTCGCGGTTCCAGCCGAGGCTCATCCGGCCGGAGAACTGCGCGATGTTCGGCACCTGCATCGACCGGGCAAGCGTCGCGTCGAGCAGGCTGGTCGGAGACAAGTTGCTGGCCGCCATCGACCGCGCGACAAGCCCGAGCAGTTCTACGGGCGGCTGATCGACCTTGCTCTGGTTCCACGTCGCGCCGGCCTCGAGCCTCAGGCCTTGCAACAGCTCGACGCCGCCCGTCACGCTGGCTGACCACACGCGGCCGTCGCCGATGTTGGCGGTGCTAGGCAGGCCCGAATTGTCGATGAAGTCGGCCTGGATGTCCTGCCAGCGGGTGTAGGAGACGCTGGCGGAAAGATCGAAGGGGCTGACGCCGGGCTGGCCGTGCTTCACCCCGAATTCGAACGTGCGCGTCCGGTCGCTCTGGAAGCGGCGCACGAAGTCGCTCTCGATCGCGAAGCCGCCGGGGCGGAAGCCCTCCTGATAGCGCATGTAGAGGTTAGTGGCCTCCATCACTTCGGCGTTGAGCGCCAGCGAGGGCAGCACTGTGGTGGTCGTCCGGTCCGCCGTGACCTGTGCACGGGCCTGCGCCATCGCGAACGACACCGCCGGCAGGATATCCTCGCCCGATCCGCCGAGCCGCGAATGGGTCAGGCGCCCGCCTGCGGTGGCGGTAAGACCGGGACGGATGCGCAGGCTGGCTTCGGCGTAGAGCGTGAACTCGTCGATGGTGTTGCGCACGCCGGTGGCGGCGGTGGTCGTCACGAAGTTCTCGAAACTGCGCGTGAGCACCGTGCGGTTGTGGGTGTAGCTGGCGCCGACCAGCCACCCGAAGCCATGCGTCTCGGGCTGCCAGATCCGCGTCTCGTGCGCGATCATGCGCGTGCGGTTCCCTTGCGAGAACAGGCGCGGCGCGTCCGGATCGACCGTGGCGTCGTAGCGCTCTTCCAGATGCTGGCGCACCGCCCCGGTGGTCGAGCGCACGCGCACCTCGCCGATGCGGCCGGAGATCACCAGCTGGCCCATCAGGTAGTCGGCGTCCGAACCCTCGCGCACTTGCGCACCACTGGTCAGCGGCGGGCGGGCATTGCGTCCCGCATACTGGCTGTCGCGCGCATCCGTGGACTGGCCGAGGCCGATCAGATCGACCGTCCAGTCCGGCGCGACCTCCGCGCGAAGCCCGGCGCGGCCGCCGAGGATGCGCGTACGGTTGACGTCCTTGCGGCCGAGCAGCGGCTTGTCGATGTAGCCGCCCAGCGTCGCCGCGTCGAAGTTGGCGCGCAGGGCCACCGAGTTGCCGAGCGGCAGGTTGACCATCGCCGCCGCATCGCCGCCAGGCGCGCCGCTCTGGGTCAGCGATCCGCCGACCGAAATCGCGCCTTCGGTCTCGCCGACAACCGGGGCATTAGGCACGAGGCGGATGATGCCGCCCAGAGATCCGGCACCGTAGAGCGTGCCCTGCGGCCCCTCCAGCACTTCCACCCGCGCCATGTCGGAGAGGCGCAAGTCCGGGTCCGGCGCATTGTAGCTGAGCCTGAGGTCGCCGAGGTACTGCCCCACCGTCGCCTGCGTCGGCCCGGTGAAACTGGAATCGGCGATGCCCCGGATGAACAGCTTGTTGCGCCCGCTGCCAAGGTGCGTGGATGTGACGGTGGCGACGCGCTGGGTGATCTTCTCGGTGCCGCCGATACCCCCTGCCTCCAGCGATTCCCCGTCGAGGATGGTCACCTGTCCGGGCAGTTGTCCGAGGGTGAGGTCGCGCTTGGAGGCCACCACCACGATAGGATCGGCCGCTTCGGTCTCGACAGCAACCGGCGCTGCTGCGGGGGGAGGGGAAGAACCCCGGACGGTTGTTCTTGCCGCGGCGCTTGCCTCGATGCGCCAGGCGCCGGGCGCGACGGCGATGGCCCGGCCGCCCGCCTTGCGCGCGAGCAGGCGCACCGCCTCGGCCGCACCCATCCGTCCGCGCATCGCGGGGACCATGCGGGATGCCACTGAGGGATCGGACACGACGATGCTGGAGCGGGTCTGGCGGGCCAGATCGATCGCGACCTGTCCTGCCGATCCGGCGCGCGTATCGACCGCCATCTCCTGCGCGAAGGCGGTAGCGGGCATGGCCATTGCGGCCGCCACGATACAGATGGCGCCGCGCATCGCCTCAGTGCGAGCCGATCACCCAGCGTCCGTTTTCGGACCGTACCGACAGTCCCAGCAGCGGCCCTATGGAGCCCGGATCCTTGCGCAGCGGCGCCACCAGGATCGAGCCGGAAACCGCGCCCGACCCGCCGGATGCCGCGACATACTCGATGCCGGTGGCTCGCTTGAGCTGCGCGGCGACGTCATCCAGCGTGGCACCTTCGAAGGTCAACCGACCCTCGCGCCATTCGCCGACTTGCTCGGCGGGAAGGCGGGCAAGTGTGTATTCGCTCGTCCCAGCCGGGCGGCGCAGGACTTCGCCGGGCGATACGCGCACGTCGGCGCCATCCGGATCGAACTGCACGGCGCCTTCGGAGACCGCGACACTCAGCCCCTGTGCATCGCGGCGCACGTCGAAGACGGTGCCGATATCGACCAGCCGTTCTTCGCCCACGGCGACCTCGAAGGGGTGCGCGGCATCGTGGCGCACGGTGAATAGCGCCTGCCCGTGTTCGAGCCGGGCATAACGCTTGTCCTTGCGGTCGAACTCGACGGCGGTGCCGCCCGCGAGTTCGATGCGGGTATCGGCGTCGAGCGTGACCCGTCGGGTCTCGCCCAGTGTCGTCTCGACGGTGTAGAGATCGCGCTGCTGGCTCTGGAAGGCCCAGAACCCGGCCACGACCGCGAGGCTTGCGGCGATCGCGCTTGCCAGCCAGGGACGGCGGCGGCGCGGCGGTTCGGCGGAGGAGGCGTCGTCGTTGGCCGGAGCGGAGGCGGCGACGAGTTCGGCTGCATCGGCCACCGAGGCCGCGATGTCGTCATAGGCGCGCGCGTGCGCCGGATCGCCCTCCAGCCAGAGGGTGAACGCTTCCCAGTCGGTGAACGCGGGGTCACCGGCTCGCACAGCCCAGCCGAGCGCTTCGTCCCGGATCACATCTTTATTCGCCATGTCGTTCGCCATCGGGCGCTCCTTCACCGGCGATGACGGAGCCGATCGGCTGCAGCCTCATCGCAGGCTTCATTTCGAGCGTTCCTTCCATTCCGCGAGCGCCCGGTAGGCGACGCGCAGGTCGCTTTCGACGGTGCTGAGGCTCAGGCCCATTTCGCTCGCCACGACTTTCTGCGGCGTGCCTTCTATGCGGTGGCGGCGGAAGATCGTCGCCACCCGCGCGCCCAGGCCGTCAAGCAGGGCAAGAACGCTGGCGGCTTCCTGCGCGGCGGCGAGGCGGCGTTCGGCGGAAGGCTCGGCGGAAACGCCCGGCGGATCGCCCGCATTCACCTGGGTCCAGTCGCGAGCGCGCGCGTCCGCCTGCCGGGTCGAACGGAAACGGTCGATCATCAGCAGGTCGGCGGTGCGGAACAGATAGGACAGCGGTGATGCAACCGGACCGGGACGGCTGGCGCCGATCTTGAGCCAGACCTCCTGAACGAGGTCCTCAGCCGCATCTCCCGCGCCGCGCGCGCGCATAAAACGCAGCAGCTTCTCCCGATGTTCGAGAAAAGCCGCTTCAAGGCCGGCTGAGGGGGAAGTTTCTGCGGTCACGAAGAAGGGGCGCGAAGTCTGGGGCTACTCTTGGTCGGGCAGCCTGATAGACGTTCGCACGCCTTCGGGGAAGTACCGTCGTCCCGACATCGACCGCGGTGCCGGGACGAGGAAAGATCAGGTCGAGAGAATTTCAGTTCACTGCGCGAATATGATGCCCCGGCTCGATCGCTGCCGGGGGAGCTGCTTCCAGCATGTGGTCATGTTCGGCGAAGATCCGTTCGATTTCGCTGCGCTTGTCGAAGATCATGCGGGCGACACCCGAAGTCATCCCGCCTTCGTCCCCGACCCGGCCCAATACGCCGGCGAGGTCTTCGAGCGTCGCGCGCTCAGGGCTGCTGTGGAGTCCGCCCTTGGTATCGCGGTAGGCAGTGCATTCGCTGGCCATGACCATTCCCCTTCAATGTTTGCCGTCCTGTTGAACGCGCGGAGGCCTTCGGAGTTGCACTCAGCCGACTCCACTCGCCGCAAGCAACTGCGCGAGACCGGCAAGATCTTCAGCGAAGCGCCCCTGTTCGCGCTCCCGGCTCTCACCGTCGAGACGAAGCAGGTAACTGGGGTGCGCGGTGAGCCAGACACGTGTGCCGTCAGGCAGGTAAAGTGCCCGGCCACGTTCGCGTCCGATCGCCGGGGTGCGGCCCAGCAAGCCGCGCGCGCTGCTCGCGCCAAGGGCCAGCACGACTTTCGGCTTTACCAGCGCGCGTTCGTTGTCGAGCCACCAGCGGCACATATCGATCTCGCCCGCCGTAGGGGCCTGGTGCAATCGCCGCTTGCCGCGCGGGGCGAACTTGAAGTGCTTGACCGCGTTGGTGACGTAAGCCGCCGTCCGGTCCACGCCTGCCTCGCCGAGCGCGCGGTCGAGCAATTGCCCGGCTGGCCCGATGAAGGGGCGATTTTCGCGCTCCTCGGTATCGCCGGGCTGTTCCCCGACGATCATGAGGTCGGCGGTCTGCGGCCCTTCGCCCATGACGGCGCGCGTGCCGTTGCACCCGATCGGACAGCGGCGGCATTGTGCAATACCTTCGGCGATGGCCTGCAGGCTGAAGGGCGCGGCTTCCTGCTGGAAAAGATCGGCACCGCTGGCGATCATCGCAGCCTCGCGCTTGTGCGCCCCCGCGATGAGATCGGGAATCTGGCGAGCTTCGGGCAGGTTCTTCCAGTACCGGCGGGGCATCTCCTTGAGCATCATGCCCACCTTGAGCCGCGCCGGATTGAAGATCGAGCGATAGTAGCCGAGCCACAGGTCCTCGGTCGCGTCCTCAGCCGGCGCGTCCGCACGCGATGCGGGCGGGCCTTCCAGCAATACTTCCCCGTTCCAGTGCAGGGAAAGGCGGGGCGTCAGGATCGACCAGCGCTGGCTGGCGAAGCGGTTGACGAAGAAATCGGCGTTGGCGCGCTCGATCCGGTGTTCGGGCTCGAACCAGGCGACGAAGCGTTCGATCCCGTCTTCGTCGGCTACGCTGCGGAAACGGACGAAAGCGCGCATCTTGTGAATGTCCCGCCGGACCTGCTTCGCCATGCGCTCCAGCGCTGCGACGTCGCGATCGGCGGCATCCTCGAGCAGGCGAGGCCGGTCCTGCAGCCGCCAGAGCACGCGATAGAGCAGCCCCAGCCGCGCGGCGTCGCAGTGCAGGACGACGCTTCCGGCAAGGTCGAGAAAAGCCCGGCTCGCCCGCACCTGACGCAAGGGTTCCGCAGACTGGGGCGACGACGGTGCGGCGAAAAGATCCGCCGAACCGTCCGCATCGCCCCAGGCCGTCGCCTCGGGCGCTATGCCGCGCGCAACCAGCCGCCGGGCCTCGTCGCGCCAGGCCTCGAAGTCGTCGGGCTGCCCGATGGCCGCGGCGATCATGCGAACAATTCCATCTGCTGCGCCGGTGGAGCAAGGCGCGCTCGCAAGTCCGCGCGGTCGAGGAGCAGGGTGGGGCGCCAGTCGTCGGTGACGATGAAAGGCCGCAGCTTCTTCACCGAGACGCTGAGCCGCGCGAGATCTTCCAGCCGGATCGATCGATGCCGCCGCGCGGCGAGGATCGCATCGACCGCCTTCACGCCAAGCCCCGGCACTCGCAACATCGCTTCACGCGGGGCGCGGTTCAGATCGACCGGGAACCGGTCCCGGAACTTGAGCGCCCAGGCGAGCTTGGGGTCGATATCGAGAGGCAGCATGCCATCATCCTCGGTCGCCTGTTGCACGTCCTGCGGCGCGAAACCGTAAAAGCGCATCAACCAGTCGGATTGATAGAGCCGATGCTCCCGCATCAGCGGCGGGCGCCTCAGAGGCAATACGGCGCTGGCCTCGGGGATCGGACTGAAGGCAGAATAGTACACGCGCTTGAGGGCAAAGCGGTCGTAGAGCGTACTGGCCTTTCCCACGATCTGGGCATCGCTGGCGCCGTCCGCGCCGACGATCATCTGGGTCGATTGCCCGGCGGGGGCAAATATGGGCGCTTTGCGAAAACGCTTTCGAGCATCATGCGCCTCGGTTATCGCGCCCGAAAGCCTGCCCATGGCACCTTCTATGGTGGCCGCGTTCTTGTCCGGCGCAAGGCGAGACAATCCCGCTTCGGTAGGCAGTTCGACGTTGATCGAGACCCGGTCCGCCCACAGCCCGGCCTGAGCCACCAGTTCGGGTTCCGCCTCCGGAATTGTCTTTAAATGGATGTATCCACGAAAATCGTGCTCTTCCCGCAGGATACGTGCGACCTCTATCAACTGTTCCATCGTATGGCTGGAAGACTTCACGATCCCGGAGGAGAGAAACAGCCCCTCGATATAGTTGCGACGATAAAACGAAAGCGTGAGATCTACCACTTCCTGCGGCGTGAAACGCGCGCGGCGCACGTTCGAGCTTTTGCGGTTGATGCAGTAATGGCAATCGAAGATGCAGTGGTTCGTCAGCAGCAACTTCAGCAGCGAAATGCACCGCCCGTCCGGGGCATAGGCATGGCAAATGCCCATGCCCTCCGTCGAGCCCAGCCCGCGTCCGTCACGACTGTTTCTTTTTGCGGTACCGGACGACGCGCAGGAGGCATCATACTTGGCGGCATCGGCAAGAATTTCGAGACGGTCCATGATGGAGGAACGAGACATATGTTCCTTATATGTTCCAATCAAATCCTTTGCAAGTCGGCCGATGGTGAGTCGTCATATCCGTTTAATCCGGATTGGTACGATCGCGTCGGCGACCCAGATTGGGGGTGCTGCCGACGGGTCAGCAATGCTAACCCCCTGTCAAACGGCAGCGGTCGCGGCGATCGGTGTCCCGGTCGTCGCGACCTTTTGATCTGTGTGGGCAGCTTCTATTTTCCGGATGCATTTGCCGCCGAGCTGGCGGGTCGGTCACCCTGGAGCCAGTCGTGTCCGTCCGGAGCTCGGTTCAGCTGCCGAAGTACAGGTTATCGAGGCTGTCGTCCGCGGCGATCTGCGCCGATGCTCCCGCCGCTGCGACATGGCCGCCGCGCAGCACATAGGCGCGGCTGGACAGGTTGAGCGCCAGATCGGCCATCTGATCGACGATCATCATCGCCATGCCTTCGTCGCGAAGCTGCCGAAGCTGTTCGAACAAGTCCGACGTCATCTGCGGCGACAGCCCCAGCGAAGGTTCGTCGAGCAGGAGCAGGCGCGGCTGGGCCATCAGGGCGCGGCCGATGGCCAGCATTTGCTGTTCTCCGCCCGACAGCAGCCCGGCCTGCCGGTCCAGCATGGTGGCAAGGCGGGGAAAGCGCTCCAGTATCGCCGACATGCGTGCCGCCGCATTCTCACGGCGGGTATAGCCGCCGAGCCGCAGGTTGTCGTGGACCGACAGTTCGGGGAAAACCTGCCGTCCTTCCGGAACCAGTACCAGCCCCTGGCGTACGCGGGCGCGGCTGTCTTGCGCACCGATCTGCGTGCCTTCGAGCCGGAGATGGCCCGAACGCGGCGCCATCAGTCCGGAAAGGATGCGCATCAGCGTGGATTTGCCCGCGCCGTTCGCGCCCAGCAGGGCGACGGCTTCGCCGGGGCGGACTTCGATGTCGATGCCGTGCAGCACATCGACTGCGCCATAACCTGCGTGGATCGCGTAGGCGCCAAGGCAGGGCTCTCCGCCTTTCGGAACGGCCGGGGCCTGTCCGCCGATCCGTCTTTCGCCCAGATAGGCTTCGCGCACGAGAGGGTCGGCCTGGATCTCGGCCGGTGTGCCTTGTGCGATCAATGCGCCGGTGCGCAGCACGGCAACCTGATCCGACACGCTCATCACGAGCGCCATGTCGTGCTCGACCAGCCCGACGCCGATCCCGGCTGCGGCGATCTGGCGCAGTAGGTCGCCCAGCACGCGTTTTTCCGCTTGCGAGAGCCCGGCGGCGGGTTCGTCGAGCAACAGGGTGTCGGGATCGGTCGCCAGCGCGCGGGCGATCTCGACAAGTCGCCGGTCGACATGCGCCAGCACACCCGCGATCGTCGATGGTGCGCCCTCGAAGCCGCAGGCCAGCAGCAGGGCGCGCGCATGCCGCACATCCGTGCCGGTCCGGTCGAGCGCCTTGCCGTGCAGCGCGCCAAGGCGGCCCTTGCGCATGGCGAGCAGGACGTTGTCTTCCAAGCTCATGCTGTCGAACAGGGCCGAGGTCTGGTAAGTGCGGGCCACGCCCGCCCTTGCGGACAGCCAGGGTCTGCCGGGCGCGAGCAAGGTGTCTGCGATCCTGCGCTCGCCGGTGTCCGAGCGGTAAAATCCGCTCAGGATGTTGATGACGGTCGATTTTCCGGCGCCGTTGGGGCCTATCAGCGCCGTCACGGTCGCTGCAGGGATGGCGATATCGAGGTCGGCGATCGCCCGCACGCCGCCGAAACTGATCCCCAGTCCCTGCGCCGAAAGGGCGGCGCGCGGGCGAGCAGGCAGCAGAGCGGCGATGGTGGCGGCCTCGTCGGCGCGGTCGCCGGTCGGGGTCGCTGGCAGGCGCAGCATCCCGGCGATGCCCCCGGGCGCGAGCCATAGCACGATCAGCACCAGTGCGGCGTAGGCAAGGACGCGGTACGCTTCGAAAGAGGAGAGCAACTCGGGTAGCAAGCCGATTACGATCGCGCCCAGCACCGGGCCGGGGCGCGATCCGGTGCCGCCGATCACCACCGTCAGCACCAGCAGGATCGAGAAGTTGAGGCCGAAGGACTGCGGCGTCACGAAACTGTTGAGCGGTGCGGAAAGGCCGCCCGCCAGCGCGCAGCACCCGGCGGATACCATGAAGGCGACGATGCGCGTGCGCGTGGGGGATATGCCGATGGACGCAGCGGCATTCTCCGAATCCCGCACGGCGCGCATGGCCTGTCCCCAGCCGTTGGCGGACAGCACATGATAGGCCGTCATCACCAGCGCTGCGACGATGATCGCCGTGATCGCCATCGCCCGGTCGCCCAGCACGATCCCCGCCAGCGAGAGGGGCGGTATCTGCAGGATGCCGCTCTGGCCGCCGGTCAGGCTTTCGGCTTCAACCAGCGTCTGTTCGACCACCAGACCGAAGGCGATGGTCACCATGGCCAGATACGGGCCTTTGACGCGCAGTGCAGGCAGAGCCAGCAGGGCGCCCACGCCGACCGCGATCACGACGCCGAGCGGCCAGGCCAGCCAGAACGGCAACCAGCCGTGCGACGTGTAGATCGCCACGGCATAGGCGCCGATCGCATAGAAAGCGGCGTGGCCGAAACTGAACTGGCCGCTCAGGCCGATCAGCACGTTCAGCCCGATACCGGCAATGGCCAGGAGCGCGATCTGGCCGATGACGAAAGCATAATAGCCGTTGAGCAGCAATGCCCCGGCCACGCCGCCCAGCAGGCACAGGCCCCAGAGCGAGAGCGCCGCTTTCCGATGGAGGGCGGGATTAACGGAGAGAGCGGTCATACCTTGCGCACCTTTGCTCGGCCAAGCAACCCGTCGGGGCGCACGGCAAGGACGATGATGACCAGCATGAAGGTCACGATCTGGGTATAGCCCGAGCCGACCCCGAGCGTGACGAGCGCCTCCACCAGCCCGAATAGCAGGGCGGCGGCAACGATGCCCCAGGCGCTGCCGAGCCCGCCCAGAATGGCGACGGCGAAAGCCTTGAGGCCCAGCACCACGCCCATGCCGCTTTCGACATGGGTGAGCGGCGCCACCAGCATGCCGGCGATGCCCGCAAGGGCGGAGGAAAGCGCAAAGGCGGCGGCGATGACCCGGCCTACGGGAATGCCCATTATCGCGGCGGCATCGCGGTTCTGGGCCACGGCCAGCATGGCGGTGCCGTGCAGGGTGCGGCGGCGGAACAGGTCTATGCCCGCCGCCAACGCCAGCATCACCACCGGGATCAGCAGATGCAGCGGATAGATGCCGAGATCCATGCCGCCGACCCGCAACGAAGTCTGCGCCAGCGGCGAGACGAGCGATCGCGGCTCCGCGCCGAACACCAGCATCATCCCGTTGTCGCAGACGAGGCCGAGCGCCACCGTCGCCATCAACCAGGCGTCGGACTTGCGGCCCAGGAACGGACGGATCGCCGCGCGCTCCACGACCAGGCCGTAGATGCCGCAGGCAAGGATCGTCACGCCTACCGCGATGGGCACCGGCCATCCGGCCTCAGTCATCATCCAGAGCAGCACCGCGCCCAGCATCGCGCTGGAGCCTTGCGCGAAATTGACGGCACCGCAGATCGACGCGGTGATGTGGAAACCCAGGGCGATCAGTCCGTAGATCGAACCGAGCGCAAGGCCGGTGAGGAGGGCGGGCAGGATGTCCATGTCCTCAGGCCGCCTTCGACGGCAGCGGCACGATGCGACCCTGATCGAATTCGGCCCAGACGTAATCGCGCTCGTCCAGGGCGTCCTGACCATGTGCGAACGGTGCGTCATAGGTCTTGATCAAGCCCTCATAGCGCCCGATCCGCGTGAAGCCGCGCCGCACCGCTTCGCCGTCCAGCGATCCTGCGGTGCGGATGGCCAGAGCGGCCAGATGCATGGCATCATAGGCATTGGCGACACCGACGGCGGGGGTCACGTCCTGAGGCCCCCTGATCTCCGGGTACTTCGCTTTGAGAGCGGCCAGAACGCGGGTCTTCACCGGGGTGTCCGGGCCGAAAAAGCTGTATGTCTGCACGAATTTCACCCTGTTCGCGTGAGGGCCTGCCAGCTCGGAAAAGCGTCCCCCTGCAGGTCCCCAGTGAGAGACGATCGGCACGTCCCAGCCCATCTGGTCCAGTGACTTCACGACCTGCGCCGACGGACCGACCGTCGCCACCATCAGCAGGCAATCCGCTCCGGCAGCGCGTAACCGGCCGAGTTGCGGCGTGACGTCGACGTCCGAGTGCTCGAACTTCTCCGAGCCCGCCAAAGGCAGCGCAGCGGCGGCGAGGGCGGCTTTCAAGCCTTTTTCGTTGGACTGTCCCCATGGATTGTTCAGCAGGATCAGGCCCGGCTTGCGCATGCCGTAATTGCGCTGTGCGAAAGCGACCATCGCCTTGTCGACCAGTTCGTCCACGGCCGAGACGCGGAACACGTAATTGGGATCGGTGCCGTTATGCGTGATCACCGTTCCTGCCGCCCAAGGCACTACGAAGGGCACGCGCGCGGCGGTGGCGATCGGCACGATCGCGCGGGCCACTGGCGTATCCAGCCCACCGAACAGAACCGCCACGCCTTCCCTGTACAGCAATTCGCGCGCGGCGATTACGCCCTTGCCGGGATTGCTCTCGTCGTCGCGGCGGATGAGTTCGAGCTTGCGGCCAAGCAAGCCGCCGCCTGCATTGATCTCGTCGATGGCAATGCTCAGCCCTCGCGAGATCGCTTCGCCGGACTTGGCCGACTGGGCGGTGAGGGCGGTGATCAGGCCGACACCGATCCGGTCGCTGCTACGCGCGCATCCGGAGAGAGCCGTCGCCGCGCCGCCAATCATGCCGGCGAGGATGGTACGCCTGGGAACGAGAATCGCCATGGTCCGCCTTCATTGAGGTTCGCAATCTGGCTATCATTCTCGCGCAACAATTCAACACAAAAATCGTCAACGATTTATATATCAAATCGTCCATGATTGTACTTGCCATAATCGTTGATTCTGGTGCAAAGCGAATCCGGCGCATCCATCGTGTGTTTTGAGAGTGGAGTGTCGGTGAGGGGTGGGGCGTTGTCGCGGTGTTGCGGCTGCGTGGTGAAAGGCGGTTTTGGATCATGAAGCAGAGTGTCGACATGTCGGACGAAGGTGCCAGTGCCGTTTCTCCCGAGGCTGCAACCGGTCGCCGTGCGCGCAAGGCAGAGGCTGCGCCTGATCTGGTCGCGCCGGCAGTGAGCCATGGCGGGGATGTGGAGCAGCATATCTACCAGACCGTGTTCGACAGCGTGCTCAACCAGCGGCTGACGCCCGGGACCAAACTGCCGGAGCCGGCGCTCTGTGAGTTGTTCGGGGTTTCGCGGGCGGTTATTCGCAAGGTTTTACAAAGGCTTGAGCATGAGCGCATCGTTGAGCTAAGGCCCAACAAGGGCGCCGTCATCGCCGCGCCTACGCCTGAGGAGACCCGGCAGATCTTCGAGGCGCGGCGCGCACTGGAAGTGTCCATCGTCGAGATCGCGGCGCGGCGGCATACGGCGAAGGATCTGGCCGACTTGCGCAAGCTGCTGGCGCATGAGCATGAGGTTACGCACAATCCTTATCAGCCCGCTTGGGCGGCATGCGCGCGCGAGTTCCACTTGCGCATCGCGGCGGTGGCGGGGAACCCGATCCTGACCGCCTACCTGACCGAGTTGATGACGCGGTGCTCGCTGATCGTGGCGCTGTACCAGCCGACCGGGAATGCCGCGTGCGAGCACGCCGAGCATGGGCGCATCGTCGA
Organism: Novosphingobium sp. HR1a; assembly: GCF_015594425.1. Lineage (NCBI taxonomy): Bacteria > Pseudomonadati > Pseudomonadota > Alphaproteobacteria > Sphingomonadales > Sphingomonadaceae > Novosphingobium > Novosphingobium sp. HR1a. The sequence continues at coordinate 20,739 of NZ_JABXWS010000039.1, read as the reverse complement.
CTACATGGAGAAGGGCGACGTCGCCTCGGCCCGGGCGGAGATGGGGCGCCATTTGCGCGCGCTGGAGGACAATATCAGCCTCGATCGCGGGTCTTCGACGCAGAGCCTTGCCCAGATGTTGAACCTGGGATGAGTACGACCCCGCCCGCCACGCACGTCGATTTCGACGCGATCGGCGCCTATCAGCGCTACAAGCTGATGGCGAGCCTGATCGTGCCGCGGCCGATCGCGCTGGTCACCACCGTCAATGCGGGCGGCGTGGTCAATGCCGCGCCCTTCAGCATGTTCGCGATGCTGGGCGAAGACCCGCCGTTGGTGATGATATCGATCAACCGGCTGCAGGACGGCGCGCTCAAGGATACCGCTGCCAACATTCTGGAATCGCAGGAATTCGTCGTCCACATGGCGGACGAGGAGATTGCCGCGCAGATGCACGATTGCGGCACTTCGCTGCCGCCCGAGCAGAGCGAGCTGGACCTTGTCGGCTTCCATTCGGTGCCGTCCACCGGCGTCCTGCCGCCGCGTATCGTCGAGGCGCCGATCGCCTTCGAATGCCGGCTGTGGGAGACGATCGAGACTGAGAGCCGGTATATCTTCCTTGGGAAAATCCTGCATCTGCATGCGCGTGAGGGGCTGGTCGATACCGAACTCTGGCGGGTGAACCTGCAGGACTATTTCCCGGTCGGCCGCTTCGGCGCGAGCTTCTACACCCGCACGCGGGACCGGTTCGCCTTGCAGGGCGAGGCGCGGGAAACCGCCATCGATCGGATCTGATCGGGCGTTCGGGCGGTTCGAAGCAAACAGTAAGATCGGGCACGCAGAGACGCGGAGGCTCCGTTTTCAATTTCACGGTGCGTTTTCCTCGACGCTGAAATGAGGAAAAAGCCTGCGGCGCCAATCGGCACCTCTGCGCCTCCGCGTCTCTGCGTGAACCATTCTCTTCACGGCGCCTCGATGGGCACTCAAGCGGCACCCAGGTGGCACTCAATGGCACCTAGCGGGGGTCTAGCGGGGGTCTAGCGGGGGTTCTGGCGGCACCCGGAAGTGCGCAAGCGCGCTCCGGAAGGGCGGCCTGATGGTGGCAGATAGACCCTAAGCCAGCCGCTTGATCGTGAACGATTCGATTCCACGGAACCCAAAAATCGCCTTGTGATTTCGGCACCGGCGGCTTTGCCGTTGCTGCATCGCAACAGAAACTCGCAGAAAATCAACGTTCGCGAAAAATTGTTAGATCGTCGACGATTTAATCTTGGATCATCGACGAAAATCACCTTATGACATGAGTCGCAACGAGCGATCGGGTCGCCGGGTGCGGCAAGGGCAAGAGCCCGCCGCACCGCATTCCGGTCGTGATCTCGACACAGCCATGGGGGTGACGATCATGCGTAACGCGAAGCTGACTGCCAGATTTTCTCTCGGTCTTTCTCTGGGTGCGATGGGGATCGCGCTTGCGGTGCCGACCGCGATCCACGCGCAGATCATTACAGGCGCGATCAACGGCCGCCTGACCGATCCTGACGGCAATCCCGTCGGCGGCGTGCCGGTCACCGTGGTCCACGTTCCCTCGGGCACGACGACCACCGCCACCACCAGCGCCGACGGCGTCTATGCCGTGCGCAACCTGCGCCCCGGCGGGCCGTACCGCGTCACCGCGACGTCGCCGGAGCAGGGCACCAAGTCGGTCGACGTACCGGCGATCAACACCGGCGACGCCTTCCAGCTCAACTTCGCGCTGGGCGAAGTCACCGAGATCGTCGTCAGCGGCAAATCGTTCGAGGGCGGGGACCTGAAGACCGGACCCAGCTCCAACTTCTCCGCACAGAAGATCGAGGCCGCGCCGTCGATCAGCCGCGATCTCAAGGATCTGGCGCGGATGAACCCCTTCGTGGCGGTCGATCCCAGCAACAGCGATGCGCTGGTTTGCGGCGGCGCCAACAACCGCACCAATTCGCTGACCATCGACGGGGTGCGCCAGAACGACGATTTCGGGTTGCAGGCCAACGGCTATCCCACGCAGCGCTCGCCGATCTCGATCGACGTGGTCGAGACGCTGGGCGTGGAACTGGCGCCTTATGACGTGAACTACGGCGCGTTCGGCGGTTGCACCCTGAATGCCACCACCAAGTCGGGCGGCAACAGCTTCCACGGTCAGGTCTTCTACGAATATACCGGCGATGCGCTGCAGGGCGGCCGCTTCGGCTACACCGATTTCCAGGATGGATCGAAGCAGGACCGCCGCCTGACCGGCAAGTTCTCCGAAAAGACCTTCGGCGCGACCCTGACCGGGCCGATCATCAAGGACACGCTGTTCTTCACGCTGAATTACGAGAAGTTCGAGCGTTCGGAGCCTTCGCTGGTCGGCCCTTCGGGTTCGGACTTCGCCAATCAGGTGCCCGGCGTCAGCGTGGCGCAGGCCAACGAAGTGCGCCAGATCCTGAAGGACCGCTACGGCTACGACCCGCTCGGCTACGAGGCGACCAAGCTGCCTTCGCGCGACGAGAAGTTCTTCGGCAAGCTGGACTGGAACATCGCGCCGGGCCACCGTGCCACGGTTTCGTATCAGCGCACGCGCGGCTCCTCGATCTCGGCGAACGGCAACACACTGACCGGGTCGAGCACGTCGCTTGGGCTGCTGTCGCAGTGGGTGGAGCGGCAGAACAACCTCGACGTCTACAAGGCGCAGGTGTTCTCCGACTGGACCGACAATTTCAGCACCGAAATCAGCGCGTCCTACAAGAAGATGGACAATCCGGGCTTCCCGCTGGCGGGCAACGATTTCGCGCAGTTCCGCGTCTACCTGAACGGGACGACGACCGGCCCGAGCGTCTATGCGGGCACCAATGCCTCGTATCAGGCGAATGAGCTGACGACCTATCTGCAGCAGTACCGCGCCAAGGCGACCTATACCGCCGGATCGCACCGCATCACCGCCGGGTACGAGCGCGAGGCGCTGAAGATCTGGGATCTGTTCGTGCAGAACGCCAACGGCTCCTACGTGTTCAACTCGCTGGACGATCTGCGCGCGGGCAATGCCTCTTCGGTCAGCTATGCCAATGCGGGCAGCAACCAGAAGGCGGATGCGGGATTCACGCTGCACACCACGACCAACACGCTCTACCTGCAGGACGAATGGGCGGTGCTGCCCGAACTGACGATCAAGGCGGGCCTGCGCTATGACTTCTTCGAGCAGTCCGACCGGCCCGACGAGAACCCGGTGGTGATGGCGCGCTATGGCATTTCCAATACCGAGAACCTCGACGGCAAGCACCTGCTGCAGCCGCGTTTCGGGTTCAACTGGAAGCCCGACCCGACGCTGACGGTCTATGGCGGCGTCGGTCTGTTCGGCGGCGGTTCGCCCACGGTGTGGACGGCGAACACCTTCTACAACACCGGGCAGATGCTGGGTAACGTGACCTGCACCCGCAATGCGGCGGCGAGCGCGGCATGTCTTGCGGGGCTGAGCAACGTGGACGGGTTCAACGTCAACCCGGCGCTGCAGGCGGCCAATACCGCCAGCGCGGCGCGCGGGCAGGGGCTCATCAATGCGCTCGACAAGAACTTCAAGCCGCAGTCGACGTGGAAGATGTCGATCGGGGCGCAGAAGGAGTTCGATCTGGGTGCGTTCGGCAACGGCTGGCGCGTGGCGGGTGAGTTCATCCACTCCGAAGTGCAGAATGCGGTGGCGTGGTACGAACTCTATGCCGGCGCCAATCGCGGGCCGGATGCGCCGGACGGGCGCCCGACCTATCTGCCGGGGCGTGAGAACCGCAACGATATTCTCGTGACCAACACCAAGCAGGGCTATGCCAACCAGCTGGGTCTGGCGCTGGCGAAGACCTGGCGTGAAGGGCCGCTGGACGGGCTGGAGGCGATGTTCTCGCACACCTACATCCGTTCGAAGGACGTCAACCCCGGTATCACCACGGTGGCTGCGTCGAACTACAGCGGGGTAGCGACTTCGGACCCGAACGATCCGGCGCTGGCGACCTCGAACTATGAGTTCCGCCATCTGTCGAAGCTGTCGGTCAGCTATTCGCATGCCTTCTTCGGCGACAACCGCACGCGCCTGACGCTGTTCGGGCAGAGGCGCTCGGGGCAGGTGTTCAGCTATACCTTCGATGTGGGCGCGAATGCCAACATGGCCGCCGACATGCTGGTGGGCGAGAACGGCGCGCTGGCGACGCGCAATCGCCAGCTGCTCTATGTGCCGCAGACGAGCGGCGGGCAGGTGACGGCGGGCAGCGATGCGATCGTGACGTATGCGCCGGGCTTTGACATCGCTGCGTTCAATGCTTTCCTGAAGCAGAACGGGCTGCTCAAGTATGCGGGCAAGATCGCGCCGCGCAATGCCTTCACCGCGCCTGCGCTGACGACGATCGACATGCGGATCAGCCAGGAGATTCCGGGCTTCTTCCCCGACGGGGCGAAGGCGGAGATCTATCTCGACGTCGAGAACCTGGGCAATCTCATCAACCGCAAGTGGGGCGTGCTGCAGCAGATCCCGTCGCCTTATGTCTCGGCGAACGTGGTGGCGCGCAATTGCCAGATCGCCGGGGCTTGCCCGACGCAGGGCAACTTCTACCAGTACGACAGCTTCGTCGGCCGCGCGGCGACCAGCTTCAATACGCAGTCGGTCTGGCAGATGAAGATCGGTGCGCGGTTCAAGTTCTAAGGCTTAGGGAAGGGACGACGATGATGGATCGCAATGACATGCAGCTTTCCCGCCGGGGTATCCTTGCCGCCGCTCTGGTGGCGGGCGCGGCCGGGGTCGCGGCTCCGGCGCTGGCGGCGAAGGCGAAGCCGGCCGAGGCGAAGGGCGCGAGCTTCCTGCTGCGCGGCGTGACGCTGGAGACAGGCTACCGGCGCGAGGGTTCGGAAGTGGTCGGCACCGAGACTGCGAAAGCCTCGGTGCTGGTGCGCGGCGGAAAGATCGCCGCGATCCTCCCCGCCGATGCGCCTGCGCCGATGGGTGTGGCGGTGCGCGATGCGGGAGGGATGCTGCTGCTGCCCTCGTTCCGCGACATGCACATCCACCTCGACAAGACCTTCTACGGCGGCCCGTGGGTGTCCCCGCGCAAGCGGACCGAGGGCATTCGCGGGCAGATCAAGCTGGAGCAGACGCTGCTGCCGCAGCTCCTCCCAACGCTGGAGGAGCGCGCGGGCAAGCTGGTCGATCTGCTGCAGTCCAACGGCACCACCTTTGCGCGCAGCCAGTGCAACGTCGATCCGGTGGTGGGGACCAAGCACGTCGAACTGCTCAAGCACGCGCTCGACGGCCGCGCCGACGGTTTCGGGCATGAGATCGTGGCGTTCCCGCAGCACGGCTTCGTCAGCGCCGACCTGATCCCGACGATGCGCGCGGCGATGGCGGCGGGGGCGACGCATGTGGGCGGCATCGATCCCACCGCGCTCGACGGCGGCATGGAGAAGTCGGTCGATGCGATGATGCAGGTCGCGCTCGACATGGACAAGGGCGTGGACATCCACCTGCACGAACCCGGCGCCAGCGGCATCGCCGCGATCCGCCGCATCGCCGACACGGTGGAGCGCGAACCCGAACTGCGCGGCAAGGTGACGCTCAGCCACGCCTTCTCGATGATGTCGCTGCCCGCGCCCGAGATGGAGGAACTGGCCGCGCGCCTCGCCGCGCTGGACATGTCGGTGGCGTCCACGCTGCCGTTCGGCACGCGGATGATGCCGATCCCGATCCTGCTGGACAAGGGCGTGCACGTCTACACCGGCACCGACAGCGTCGAGGATCACTGGTCGGTCTTCGGCAGCGGCGACGTACTGGAAAAGGCCAAGCTGGCGTGCCAGCTCTATGGCTGGAGCGACGAGTACACCATCTCGCAATCGCTGAAGATCGCCACCGGCGGCCCGACCCCGCTGGATGCCGCGGGCAAGCAGGTCTGGCCCAAGGCAGGCGACGCCGCCGACATGGTGCTGGTCCCGGCCGCCTGCTCGGCCGAGGCGGTGGCGCGCCAGTCGCCACGCAAGGCGGTGTTCCACGCGGGCAATCTGGTGTCGGGGGCGCTGGACGCGGCCTGACAATCGCGCGGCCTTCGTCCCGGGTGAAGCGCCGCCCGGCATCATCCGGATTGTGCCGCGTTCAGGAGCGCGGCATATCCCCGCTCGTGAACACAGATCTTCTCCTGATCGCGGCAGGTGTGCTGGCCGGCGCCATGAATGCGCTGGCCGGCGGCGGGTCCTTCGTCTCGTTGCCGGCGCTGATGGCGGTCGGACTGTCTCCCGTGGCGGCGAATGCCTCCAGCAGTCTGGCGCTTTACCCCGGCGGCGCCGTCAGCACCTGGGTCTATCGCGAGGGGCTGGTGCCGATCGCGGCGGTCCCGCTGCGCTGGATGGCGGCGGTGTCGGCTGCAGGCGGCCTTGCAGGCGGCATCCTGCTGCTGGCGACGCCTCAGGCGCTGTTCGTTCAGGCTCTGCCCTGGCTGCTACTGCTGGCGAGCCTTGCGCTCGCCTTCGGGCGCGGAATTACCGCAAGAGTTCACGGATGGAGCGGGGCGAGCGGCCCCGCGATCCTTGGCGGCCAGTTGGTTCTGGGTATCTACGGAGGGTATTTCGGCGGGGCTGTAGGCATCATGATGATGGCATTCTGGAGCCTTGCGACGCGGGAGGAACTCAAGCGGCTGCAGGGCCTGCGGACTTTGCTGGTCACCGCTGCGAACACCGCAGCGGTGATCCTGTTCGCTCTGGCGGGCGCGGTCGGTTGGCGCGAAGTGGCCATCCTTGCCCCCTCCGCGATGGTCGGCGGCTATCTGGGCGCACTGCTGGGCATTCGGTTGTCGCCGGCACTGGTGCGAGCGGCCACTCTGGCCCTTGCGTTCTTCGTGACCGCCGCGTTCTTCATCAAGGCGTATGGCTGATACGCCCATGGCGGCGATAAGCGGGCGTGACGAAACTGCTGGTGAAGCCTGCCGTCCGGCCATCGCCCTGAAACGCCCTTGCGAGCGCAGCCGAGCCATGCCCGGCTGACCGCCCACCTCTTCACGGTTCCTCGGCGGGCGGGACAAAGCCGACCTGGGCAAGGCGCCAGGATCGATCGGCCTTTCCAGGCCAGTAGTGCCGGGGGTGTCGCTTTTCGCCGGGCGGATGGACGCCGTGGATTTCGGCCCGGACCAGGCGGCCGGTTTCCCGCAGCCGGATGGTCGCTTCCGGAAATTCGTCCTGAAGGCGTTGTTCCAGTTCGAGCGCGTCACCCGAGAGTTTCGGGCTGGAGAGCGCGCGGGGAGCGCCGTCGATCAGTTCTGCGGTGGAAGATCGCAAGGCTTTGACGCCGTCGCTGATGACGTCGAGCGATATGATCGCGGCGGCCAGGGAGTCCGCCCACCACCAGCCCAGGCCAAGACCGATGATCCCTCCGAGACCTGCCGCGCCCGTCAGCCAGTTCGCCTTGTTCATCAGGGCATCGGTGTGCAGGAGCTTGTCGTTGAGCTTCTCGGCCAGCGGCAGTTCCCTGCGGCCGATGAGCATCGGGGGCACGAGCGAATAGATCTGCGCCGCGATCATGAGCCAGCCCAGCCAGAAGTCGTGGCCAAGCAGCACGATCGATCCGACGCTGGCGTGTTCCTGCGTCGCCAGCGCGACAGCGGCATTGTAGAGGAGCAGCAGGCCCACTGCCGTCAATGCGACGGCGGCAACGAAGAATCCCAGGCCGTTGACCCGTTCGAAGCCGAAGGGAAATTTTCGCGATCGCCTGCCGTTCAGTTCCATGTGCGCCGCGATCAGAAACATGATCGGCGGCACCACGCCCAGGGTGTCCTCCACCCACGCGGTCTTCATCGTCTGGCTCTGGCCGAGGACCAGCCCCATCACGGCGATGATGGTCGCCGTCCAGAACAGGTTCCAGTACTCCAGCCTGATGGCGGCGTGCATGGCCGGGCGCAGTTCGTCGGGGAGGCTGTTGCTCATTGCGCCCTCGCTTCCGCCGAGACCGCGCGGGAGGCGCGCTCGACCAGCATGATCCACCGATTTTCGCCGTTGCGCATCACCGCCTTCAGTTCCAGCGGTGCCGCAGATCCTGGCAACGTTTGCACGGCCGGGCCGAACGTCACGTCGGTTTTCCAGGCACTGTCCCGGGCGAAGGCGCCGACGACGAGATCGATCTTGCCTGCTTCCAGATCGCCGAACAATCGGTCCCCCGTGGCTTCGTGTATTCGGGCGCGGGCGTGCGCTCGACGTTCCACTTCGGCAACGAGCCGCCTTGCGTCCGGACTTTCGGGAGTTCCGGATACCAGCCCGACATCGAAGCGCCTTGTCTCCTCGATGCGGGTCGATGTGTGTGCGGGGTCACGCGGCAGCCCGTCGCAGCCCGCAACCAGCATCATCATCCCGACGACGGCCCCTTTCATGGTCCCTGACCCTTTTTCCTGCATGGTCGGAGGAACGAGCAGGCCGCCGTGTTGTTTCGCTTCGAGCCAAGAATGGACACGATAGGGAAATGATGCGGAAACCCGGGCTGCTGATGCCATTGCTGCTTGTGCTGCCCGGTCCGGCGCTGGCCCAGGATCAGGGAGACGGTGCGGCAAGGCTGCGCGAACTGTGCACCGAACGTCCCGGCCTCACGACTGCGGCCTGTACCGTCGATCCGGGGCATTTCCAGATCGAACTCGGTGTTGCGGAGTGGGAGCGCAACACGGACGGCGAGGGCAGGGAGACGACGCTGGGACTGGCGCAGACTCAGGTGCGTTACGGCCTTGCGGCGACGACAGAGCTTCAGGTCGGCTGGACGGCCTTCACGCGGATGGCGCGCAAGGATTACGGTGGCGGCGTTTCTGAGCGCTCGAGCGGTATCGGCGACGTGACGATCGGCCTGAAGCAGAACCTGCGCCATCCGCAGGAAAAGGCGAACGGCGTCGCTGCAGGGCTTCTTGCCTATGCCACGCTTCCAACCGCGACGAACGGCGTGGGTGACGGCGACTGGAGCGCCGGATTGATTGTGCCGCTGAGCTACAAGTTCAGCGATACGGTCGCATTCGCCCTTTCCCCCAGCATCGAGGCGGCTACCGACGAGGACCGATCGGGACGGCATCTGGCTTATGGGGCGGCAGCGGGCTTCCAGTTCACGATTGCCGAGAACCTGCGGATCGCGCCGGAACTGGAACTCACCCGCGACCGCGACCCGCAAGGCAGCACGACGATGACCAGTGCGGCGCTTTCGCTGGCATGGCGCACGGACGATCTCACCCAGCTGGATTTCCAGACGACGATGGGCCTAAATGCCGATACGCCCGACGTGCGCGTCGGCCTTGGCATCAGTCGCAAGTTCTAGCTGTTTGCCGGCGCGGTGTCCGCCGTGCTCCGCGCAATCGAGAAGGGGGCACGGTGCCGGGCGGAGAAAGCCCGGCGCCCGAACAGATCGGCGGCCATGCCGACTCCCATCCGCTACGTAGACTACATCGCCAAGCTGGGGCTGTTTCCGCGTTCGCCGGGTTTCAAGGCCTTGCGATCCACACGCCCGTCGCTGCAGGCCTTCCGGCTTGAGCCCATTGGCGCGGGCCACCCGGCGAACGAGTGATGGAGCCGGTTTCCCGAACCGGCCTCCTGACGCCGGATGCCGCTTTCAGACAAAGCGATAAGGGCCGCCACGTTCGAGCGCGGCCTGATAGGCCGGTCGTTGATGAACCTTGTCGAGCCAGGCGATCGTCGCTGGGCGTCCGCGCTCGAGACCGCCGCGATCGCGGGCAGCTTCGAGCGGGAAGCTCATCATGATGTCGGCCGCGGTGAACGTATTGCCCGCGAACCAGGGGCGGAACGCCAGTTCATGCTCGACGAAATCGAGGTGGACGTCGATCATCGGTTGCAGCTTCTTCTGCGCGGCCTTGCCCAGCAGCGGGATCCGGCCAAGTACCAGATTGACCAGCAGCGGCGGCATCAGCGATCCTTCGGCATAATGCAGGAAGTGGCGATAGAGCAGCGCCGCATCCTCGCCATAAGGCTTGCCCAGCCGCCCGTCGGCCTTGCCGGTGAGGTATTCGACGATGGCCCCGGTTTCGGCCAGGATACGTTCGGTGCCGAAATGATCGCGATCGACGATCACCGGCGACTTGCCGAGCGGGTGGATGCGGCGCAGTTCGGGGGGCGCCAGCATCGTTTTCGGATCGCGTTCGTAGCGCTTGACCTCGTAGGGCAGGGACAGCTCTTCCAGCAGCCACAGGACGCGCTGCGAACGCGAGTTCTCCAGATGGTGGACGACGATCATCGGTACATGGTTCTCCGCTGCTGCGCTTATCATGCCAACGGCTGGTGCCCGGCAAAGTTGCGGCCGCCATCCCGCCGAGGCAGCGCCGTCTTGCCAATCCGGACGCTGTGCGCATCTGGCGCCAGACCGCCGAGCATCCCTTTCGCGCCCTCAAGTCGCCAAAGAGTAATCGCCGGATATGACCATGTCGCGCAAACTCGGCCTCGGACGATCCATCGACCACGACGGCGAAGACGTTTTCACACAGCCTGGCATCGGTACCTGATAAGGCATGGCGTCGGTGATGAGTTTGCTGTTTCAAGTTGGCCAAAGGCTGGCGGGGAAACCAGACCTATGCTTTCGGGCGGCCTTGGACGTAAGCTGCACAGCAAAAATTCCGCCCGAACACATTGAAACAATAGCTAGATTTTCCCTTGCTTGATCTCGTCCACCGCATATGCGGCAGCCCGCGCGGTCATCGCCATGTAGGTGAGCGAAGGGTTCTGCCAGGCGCTTGACGCCATGGCCGAGCCATCGGTCACGAATACATTTTCGACCGCGTGCATCTGGTTGAAGCCGTTGAGCATCGAGGTGGCCGGATCGCGGCCCATGCGCACACCGCCCATCTCGTGGATGGCGCCCTTGATCGCATAACCCTCGCCGGGACGGGAGACGACCGTGGCGCCGAAGCCCTCGGCCATCTCGACGCTTTGCGCGATGGCGTCGTCCAGCAACTTGCGCTCGTTGGCGCCGAAGCGCAGGGCGACGCGGATTTGCGCGATACCGTCCTTGTCGCGAGCCGCGGGGTCCAGCGTCAGGCGGTTTTCGGCATCGGGCAAAGTCTCGGCGAACAGGTTGAAGCGCAGGCGCCAGTCGCCGCGCTGGCGGGCCTTGCGCTTGAGGTCGTCACCGATGCCCGCGCCGAAAGCCCCCGCTTCCCAGTTGGCACGCGCGGCGTCGAGCTGGATGCCGTAGCCGCGCAGGAACGCGGGCGAGGTGTCGCCTCCGACGTTGCGGAAACGCGGGATGAAATGGTTGGTCGGCCGGAAGCCCGTGTAGTTGCGGTCCTGATAGCCCGGCACATGCGCGACGACCTGCACGCCCGAGGCATGGTCCATGATGTAGCGGCCCAGCACGTCGCTGGTATTGCCAAGGCCGGTGGGGAACGCCTCGCTGGTGGATTGCAACAGCAGCGCGGTGCTGTTGAAGCTCGATGCGCACAGGAAGATCGTGCGCCCGGTCACCGTCGTGGTCGCGCCGGTAGCGGTATTGCGCACGCGCACGCCGCTGGCGCGCCGGGTTGCGGGATCGTGTTCGATCGACACGACGCGGCTGTCGGTCAGCACCGTCAGCAGCCCGGTCGCCTGCGCGGCGGGGAGCGTGGAACTCTGCGTGCTGAAATAGGCCCCGAAGGAACAGCCGCGCGCGCACAGGTTACGGTACTGGCAGTTCGAGCGGCCTTCGTCCGGCTTTGCCTCGGTCATGTTGGCGAGGCGGCTGGGAATGAACTTGCGACCGGGATAGTGCGCCTCCATCCATTCCTTGAATTTCTGCTCGACGTGGTTGAGCGCCATCGGCGGCTGGAACTGGCCGTCGGGCAGATGGGCGATCCCCTCGGTGCTGCCCGAGACGCCGATGAAGCTTTCGACATGGTCGTACCAGGGTGCAAGGTCGGCGTAGCGGATCGGCCAGTCGGTGCCATGGCCGTCCAGCTTGTTGGCGGTGAAGTCGAGGTCGCTCATGCGGAAGCACTTGCGGCCCCAAACCAGCGAGCGGCCACCCATCACATAGGCGCGGGTCCAGTTGAACGGTGCGTCCTGCGGCGTCTGGTAGGGATGATCCTCCGGTGCCACGAAGAAGCCCGGCGCCTCGGTCAGCGGGTAGAGCGAGGACGCACCGTTGAGGTTGGCGTTGCTCATGCCATAGCCGGCGAGGCCCTCATGAGTGGCGGCGGGATCGCGCTGGGCGCGGTAGTCGAACTCCCAGGGCGCCAGCGTTTCGGTTGCGTAATCGGTGCCGTGCTCGACCATGCGGCCGCGCTCGATCATCGCGACCTTGAGGCCGCGCTGGGTCAGTTCCTTGGCCGCCCAGCCACCGGTGATGCCCGAGCCAATCACGATCGCATCGAAGTCCTTCGAGATACTCATTGGCCAAGCACCGTTTCGTTGCAGTAGTTTCGCCAGTCGGCGGCAAGCTCGATATCGGGCGCATAGCCGCCGGGCACCAGTTCGAAGCGCAGATCCTGCGAGCCACCGGCTTCGGATGTATAGAAGCCCCAGACCGTGATAGCCTTGAGCAGCCGGTAGGTTGCTCCATCGGCATCGTCCGCGCTGGTGGCGGGCACGCGGCAATCCTTGCGGCCCAGCATCGAGGCGGCGTCCACTTGTGCAAGGACGGTGTGCCGCACGGGCGCGGGGGCTGCCGCGAAGGGCCGGCCCGCAGCCGTGTCGAGCACCCGCTCCAGCCCGTCGATCGAGGTGCGCAAGGCGGCGATCTGCGCTTCGTCGCTGGCGCGCACGGCAATACGGTCGATGAAGGCGGGCACGCCGGCGGCCAGGGCCCCGGGGGTATCCGTGGCCGGGATGATGGTGTCGCAAAAGGCGGACAGGAACCGCATCTGCGGCGCCGTCAGCGCGCTTGCCGCAGGCGCCGGTGCAGCCCATGCCGCCCGCGCACCGCTCAGCGAAAGCGAGGCGGCGAACAGGCCCGAGACGAGGAACAGCCGACGGTCCATGTTACTTCGCGTCCTTGGGCAGTTTGCGGATCGCGATGTTGCGCCAGCGCAGCACGTCGCCCGGCCGCCAGCGCTGCCAGCCGCCATGGACCTGCAGCGCGATCGGTCCCGCCACCATGCCGCCGACCGCATGGTTGGCGGTGTCGGTGGTGTCGCTCACTTGCGTGCCGTTGATCCATACGGTGACATGAGGCACGTCGCCGGCGACGCGGATGCGGACGTGGTTCCATTGCTCCCGCTTCCAGAAGTCGGGAACCGGCTCGATCGGCGGATGCGCATAGTCGGGCTGCGGTTTCGCCGCCGCCTGCGCGGGATCGAGCTTGGGCGAGGTCGCCGGGACGTCACCCACCTGGACGCCGCCTTCACCGATGAAACTGCCCAAGTTCAACCCCGGCCCGGCCGTGTAGGCGCGGTCGCTCGAAACGTAGTCGAGCGTTACCTGATAGCCTGCACCTTCTTCGGTGGTGCGGAAGAATACGCCGCTGTCAGCACTCCAGTCCGGCTTGAAGTCGAAGGAGAGTTCGAAATTGCGGTACTTGCGATCGGTGACCAACTGCCCGCCTTGGCCGGGCGCGCCCTGCATCCCCATTAGCACGCCCTGACGCACTGCGAAGTCGGGCGCGGTGCCGTGGCGGGATGTCTTGCTGACGTGCCATCCGGCGAGGTCACGGCCGTTGAAAATTGGCGTGAAGCCCTCGGGAATGGCGACCGGCAGCGGCGGTGCCTTGGCTTTGCCGTAGTCCGGCACCGGCGGCAATCCGGGCGCGAGCGCGCGGAACGGCAAGGTCAGACCCGGCGATATCTCGCGCATCTCGACCGCGTCCTTATCGGGAGCGGCGAGCGCCGGCATGGCTGCTAGGGTAGCATGGCCGGCCAGCAGGGTGGCGATCCGGCGCACGGTCACTTGAGCCCCAGCAGGTAGTCCGCAAGCGCGGCGGCCGCCTTGGGGTCGGAGGTCCCGGCATAGGCCATCTTGGTCCCCGGCACGACGGTGCGCGGCTTGGCGAGGAAGGCCATCAGCGTCTTGCGATCCCACACCAGGTCCGACTGCTTCATCGCCGGCGAGTAGGCATAGCCCGGCAGCGTCCCGGCCTTGCGGCCGCCAACGCGCCAAAGGGTCGGGCCGATGGCGGAAGGAGCCTTGTCGGTGGTCTTGTGGCAGACCTTGCACATGGCGAACTGCGGCGGCGGGGCGCTTTGCGCCGATGCTGCGCTCGGCAGCAAGGTGGCGCCTGCGGCTACGACGGCCGCACGAAGGAGAGTTCTCGTATAAGTCATGGAAGCTCCGTTTCTGTTCTTGCGGCCCGTCCGGCAGGTCATGGCCCACCCGGTTCGAGGTCTATGGGTAGTCGCGTGCAAGGGCGACCCGGCTGCACTGCGCGGCCACTTTCAAGGCCCGTTGCACCGTCGCCTGGCCCGTCACGAAGGGAGAGGTCGCCCCTTTCCGCTCCGCGGCGATCTTCGCGAACGTATCGTCGAACACCGGATGGTTGGACAGCCAGACGTCCGCGCCCCGCTGGCGCGCAAGCCCCGCGAACCGCTCGGCCGAGGCGGCCATGCCCGCGTACTGCTCGCGCGTTCGGGTATTGAACGCGGTGCCGCCCCACAGCGCGGCGACATGGCGCTCAGCCCCGTCGTGGACGGGGAACAGCAGCGACAGCGTGCCGGGCGTGTGGCCGGGCGTTTCGATCAGACTGATTACCGTCCTGCCCAGGGCCAGGTCCATCGCCCCATCGACAACGATGTCGCGGCGAGGTTTGGGATCGGTCCAGCGGGTGGTCTGCGCGATCACGTCCCAGTCCTTGCGGCTCGCCACAACCCGCGCGCCGTAAGTGTCCTGCAGGTAGCGCGCGCCGCCGTAGTGATCACCATGGCCATGAGTGACGACGACATAGCGGATCGTCGCCGGATCGAGGCCGAGCGCCTTGAGCCCATCGACGATCTCGGGACCGACCGAGTAATCGAACAGAGCGTCGATCAGGATGAGGCCCTCGTCGGTCTTGAGCGCCCATGCGGAAACGCCCTGCTGACCGACGTAATAGAGATCGTCGAACGCCTTTGCCGGGGGCGAATACCAGCTCGCCCGATCGGCCAGGTTCTCCGCCGGCGGGTGGACGACATCGACGGGGCAGAGCACTTCGTAAAGTGCGCGGAGGTCTTTGCCCGCCACCGCTTCGGCGCTGCGCATCTTCGGGTCAGGAGCCGAGGCCGGTGCCGGCGCGGCGCCAATTGCCGTTGCCATCATCGCGGCGACCAGGGCCACGCCACCGATCAAGGCTTGCTTGCGCATCAGGCCGCTTCCACGACCAGGACATCCTCGCGCAAGCCCATCTCGACCAGCAGCGGCAGGACGTTCTCGCAGAAGTAAGGCAACTCCTCGCGGTAGTTCACGAACGACAGCGCGATGGCTGAGAAGCCGGCCTGCGATATCTCGGCCATCTGCCGTGCGATCGTCCCGGGCGAGCCTACCAGCGGGAAACTGCCGGCCCCGCCGGCGAAACGCTGGCGGTAGAGACGATAGCTTTCGTCATCGTGCGAGCCGGAGAATTTCTGCTTTGAACTCATATGCTGCTCGACCGCATCGTGGTCGGCGTTGGTGAGGGCATAGTCCTCGTAATAGGCCTCGGCCTCAGCGTCGGTGGGGCGGCACACCACGTGGCAAACGGTGCTCACGCCGACCTCGCGCCCGGCAGCGGCGGCGCGCGTGGCGATGTCGGCGATGTGGCGCTTGCCTTCCTCGATCGTGGTGAAGGTCGTGAACAGCTGGTCGCAGGCATTGGCGGCGAAGTCGCGGCCCGGCGGGCTGAAGGCGGCGTTCATCGTCACCGGGCGCGGCCGTTGCAGGGCGACGGGGCGAGTGATCGCCTGCTTCAGCTTGTAGAAGCGGCCGTCGAAGTCGATGGGACCATCGGCGGCGTAGAGCTTCTCGATCACATCCAGCCATTCGGCGGCGCGGGCATAGCCGTCGTCGTCCAGCGTCATGCCAAACATGCCGAACTCGCTCGGATTCCAGCCGCACACGATGTTGAGACCGGCGCGCCCGTGCGAGACGTGGTCGATCGTGGCCAGCGCCTTGGCCGCGAACAGCGGGTGGACGAGCGGCACGTGCACGGTGCTGAACAGCGCGATGCGGCTGGTCGCAGCCGCAAGCGCCGAGGCCCAGGTCAGCGTCTCGAACGACCATTCGCGCGCACGGGTGGCACCGCCGAAACCCTGCCAGCGGGCGATCGGCAGCAGAAAGTCGAGGCCTGCCTCGTCGGCGGTCCGTGCCGCGGCGAGGCAGTCGTCCCAGGCGGCGGTCCAGCGTTCGGGCACGGTGGTCAGGGACAAGCCGCCGTCGGCGTTGCTGGCAAAGGTGCCGAGCTTGAGGCGGTTGGGGCCGAGCATCGGATTCATGCATTATGCTCCATTGGAATGGCGAAGTGGCAGGTGGTGCCGCCGTGCTGCGCGGCGCACCGGGTTTCGGTGGCGGTGACGGGCGAGCCGCTCATGATCGTGCCGACGGCCGAGAGCATCCCGGTCATCGCCGTGCACACAGGCTGCGCCGCGCCGGTCAAGGGGGCCGCGAAGGGGCTGTCCTCGACGGTGACGCGGATGGCGTCCGCTTCGTGGGCTATGGTCCAAAGGCCCCAGCCCAGGTCCGGCGCGGTCTGAGCCACCACCTCGACCAGCGGGCGGCTGGCGGTCTTGTTGTAGGTGCCGGCTGATCGCCCGCCGAAGTCCAGCACGGAGGCGTGGAGCGCCGCCAGCATCTCGGCCTGCGCACCGGGCGACAGGCGCATGATTGCACCCATGAGCGCGTCGGGCCGGATCAGCATGTAGCGGATTGCGCCGTCGACCACCTGGCCGGGCACCGCGCGCCAGTCGAGCCGATCGCGGAAGGGAGGGATAGTCGCGCTCATCCCAGGATGCGCCCACGCCCGAGGATGCCGCGAGGATCGAGCGCCTGCTTGATCGCGCTCATCGTCGCCAGTTCGTCGGGCGTGCGCGTGCGCGAGAGCACCTTGCGCTTCTTGAGGCCGATGCCGTGCTCCGCTGAAACCGAGCCTCCCAGGTCGGAGACGACGCCGTAGACGAAGGCCTCGACGGCTTCGACCGTCTCCGCCGTCGCACCCGGCACGTCGGCGATGAGGTGGATGTTCCCGTCACCGAGGTGGCCGTAGACCAGCGCCAGCGAGCCGGGATGGCGCGCCTCCAGGCCTTGGGTGATGCGGCTCGCAGCTTCGGCCAGGTCGCTGACCGCGAAGCTGATGTCGAAGGCGATCATGTTGGGAATGAGGCGCGGGAATTCACCCGGCGCATCGCGCACCGCCCAGAAATCCAGCGCGGCGCGTTCTGACATCGCGACCGCCGCGTCCTCCAGCACTTCCTCTTCGAACATACGGGCGAGGAAGGCCTCGAACTGCTCGCCCTGCGCCTCTGGATCGGCGCCGTCCGTTTCCAGCAGCACATAGAAGCCGTGGCTCCCCGCCAAAGGACGGCGCAGTTCGGGGAAGTTGCCCAGCACATAGTCGTAGTAGCTCGGCCACATCACCTCGAACGCCGATACCCCGCCGGCGAGTTCGGACTGCGCACGCCGCAGCAGCGTGGTGACGGCCTTGAAGTCGTCCAGTCCGCACCACGCGGTTGAAACCCCCAACGGGCGAGGACGCAGACGCAGGACTACGCGGGTGATGATACCCAGCGTGCCCTCGCTGCCGATCAGCAGGTTCTTGAGATCGTAGCCGCTGTTGTTCTTGAGCATCTTGTGCAGGCCGCTGATCACGCGGCCATCGGCGAGCACCGCCTCGACGCCGAGCACGAGGTCGCGGGTCATGCCGTACTTGATCACGCGGTTGCCGCCCGCATTGGTCGCCAGCACGCCGCCGATGGTGCAGCTTCCCCGCGCGCCGAGGTCGAGCGGGAAGAAGTAGCCCGCCGCCAGCGCGGCTTCCTGAACGCTCTGCAGCACGCAGCCTGCCTGGACGGTCATCGTCGCCGAGACCGCATCGACCTCCTCGATCGCCTTCATGCGCTCCAGGCTGACGGCGATCTCGCCATCGAGCGCGCTGGCACCGCCGGCAAGGCCCGTAAGTCCGCCCTGCACGGTCACCGGCTGCCCGGCGGCGTGGCAGATCGCCATGGCCTGCGAGAGTTCTTCGGTCGAGCGGGGGCGGATCAGGGCGAGGACGTCGCCCGAGGGAATACCGCTCCAGTCGGCGAAGCGGCGCCCGTCTGCTTCTTGTGCGAGCGTGACGATGTCGGGGCCAAGTGCGGCGAGCAGGCGCTCGACGACGTCGGTGGTGGTGGTGGAAAGGGCGGTGGTGTCAGTCATGGGCGGGTGCTCGCGTCAGGAACGAAAGAACTATCGCGGCGAGCAGCATGGTCGCGGCGAAGACGTACATCGGGATATCGAAGGCGCCGGTGGCAGTCTTGATCCAGCCGACGAGATAGGGCGAAAGGAAGCCGGGAATGTTGCCCAGCGCCGAAATCAGCGCGATAGCGGCGGCGGCAGCGGTGCCGGTGAACATCGCCGTCGGCAGGTTCCAGAACACCGGCAGCGAACCCATCGTACCCGCCATCGCCAGCGAGCAGCACAGCATCGCCAGCGGCATGCTGACGAGCGCCGCCGGGCTCACGGCCCAGCCGAAAGCCGAGACCAGCGCCAATGCGATCAACAGCGGGCCGACGTTGCGCAAGCTCGACACCCGCGAAGCGAGGGTGAGCATGGTGGCCGCCCCGACCAGCCAGGGGATGGTGCTGAGCACGCCGATCATCAGCGGGCTGGCGATGCCGGCGCTCTGGATGATGGTGGGCAGCCAGAACACGAAGCCGAAGAACGAAGTGCCGTAGCAGCCGTAGACGAGGCTGAGCGCGAGGACCCGGCCGTTGGTCATGACCGAGGACAGCGGGGCATGGCCAGTTGCGGGGCCGACTGCGGGGCCATCCTGCGCGACGATGGCGGCCAGGCGGTCGCGCTCTGCGGGGGTGAGCCAGAGCGCGCTGGCAGGTCCGGCGTCGAGGCGCTTCATGCAGGCGATGCCCAGCAGCACTGCCGGCGTACCTTCGATGATGAACAGCCATTGCCAGCCGGGCAGTCCGCCGAAATCGTGCAGCGTCTCCAGGATCAGGCCGGAGACCGGTCCGACGACGACGCCGGCCACCGCGATCGCGGTCATGAAGATCGCCGTCATGCGGGTGCGCCGCGCGGCCGGGAACCACAAGGTGAGATAGAAGATCACACCCGGGAAGAACCCGGCCTCGGCCACGCCGATCAGGAAGCGCAAGATGTAGAAGCTGGCGGGCGTGCGCACGAACAGCATCGCGATCGACAGCAGGCCCCAGGTGATCATGATCCGCCCCAGCCACATCGGCGCGCCGAATTTTCTCAGCGCGATGTTGCTGGGCACTTCGAACAGCACGTAGCCGATGAAGAACGTGCCCGCGCCGATGCCGTAGACCAGCTCGCTGAACCCCAGGTCCTTGAGCATGGTGAGCTTGGCGAAGCCGACGTTCATGCGGTCCACCTGGGCGATCAGGTAGCACACGAACAGAAACGGCAGCAGGCGGCGCGCGACCTTGGCGAACAGGGCGGCGTCGCCATCCCCCGCCAAAGTGGACGCTGGGGCGGGCATATCCATGGGTGTGGCTCGTTCCATCTCGTAAAACTGTCACCAATTAAAGGCGTCTGGGGTCGTGGAAGCGAGGGCCCGGCCGGTCATGGCCGACCGGACCCTCGCGGCTGGGAGCTTAGAACTTGAAGCGGACGCCCACCTTGCCGGCGCGGCCGATCGCATCGTAATATGCGAAGTTGGTGGCGCCCACGCCGTAGACGGGAACCAGCGGCGGGTCCTTGTCCAGCAGGTTGTTGATCACCGCGAAGATTTCCACGTTGCCCAGGTCGCTGTCCAGCAGCTTGTACTGTGCCGAGAGGTTCACGTAGAGTCGGCTCGGCACGGAATTGTCGTTGATATCGACGCCTTCGACATAGGTGTTGTCGTACTTGCTGGCGCTGATGAAGCGGCCCTGCAACTGCATCCCGAAGCGACCGACATCGTAACCCAGGTTGGTGTTGACGATCCAGCTCGGCACGCTGGCGACGGTGTTCACCACCTGCCCGTCGAGGCGAGTGGTGACGCGGCCGTCGCTGGTGGTCGACTTGATCGTGTAGGTCGCGAAGGCGCGCAGGCTAATGGTGCCGGGCAGCGAGGAAATCTCGTCCAGCGGCTGGCGGTAGCTGAACTCGACATCCACGCCCCGGTTCTTCAGGCTGGCGACGTTGATGTACTTGTTCGTCACCGAGGTCACCACGTCGCTGCTATTGCGCACGATCTGGCTGCACAGCACGGTTTCGCCCGTCTGGCAGCGATCGAGGATCGACTGGAAAGCCAGCGTCGAGATCGCATCGTTGATCTTGATGTCGAAGTAATCGACCGCAAGGCGCAGGTGCGTGCCCGGCGTCAGGACGATGCCGGCGGTCAGCGTATCGGCCTTCTCCGGCTTGAGCGCTGTGTTGCCCGACGTGATCGTGGGCATGAAGTAGCTGCCGCCGGTCTTGGGATCGCGCAGCGTGTTCTGGCCGAACACCGAGGTGCTGAACAGTTCGGTGATGTTGGGCGCGCGGATATCACGCGAGCGCGTGGCGCGAAGGCGCAGGAAGTCGTTCACTGCCCAGTCGAGGCCCGCCTTCCACGTCGTGACGCTGCCCGAGGTGCTGTAGTCGGTGTAACGCACCGCGCCGGTCACATCGAGGCGCTGGGCGAAGGCCCAGTCCTTGATCAGCGGCACGTTGACTTCGCCGTAGAATTCCTTGGCGTTGTACGATCCG
>NZ_JABXWS010000038.1:0-89128 GCF_015594425.1 Novosphingobium sp. HR1a | reverse complement strand
TGCAGCGGCTTGGGGTTGGCATAGTCCCACAGCGAGGCCTGGGACGCCGTATCGGAATCGGCGTTCACCTGCTCCTTGCGGTACTCGGCACCCAGCGCCACCTGGAGCGGCCCGGCGGGCAGTTCCAGAACCTTGCCCTGGATGTTGAAGGCGGCGGCGTTCTGCACGGTCTTCTGGCGTAGCCAGGCGGTGCCGGTGAAGTAGTCGGTCGAGGCCGGATTGAAATTGCCGACGCCGAACGGGTTGAACGCCAGGCAGGACGTGCCCGGGTTGGTCAGCGCAATGCGGCACACGGCCTTGCCGGTCGCCGGGTCGATCACCGAATCGAGCGCCTGGTTGAACAGGGCGGACTGGCGCAGGCCGTGGATTTGCGATTCGTACTTGGTCTCGCCGTATTCGTACGAGGCTTCATAGGTCCAGTCGGAGCCGATCTTGCCTTCGGCACCCAGGACGGTGCGGAAAGTGCGGGTGGATAGTTCGGTCGTGACCTGACCGATATCGCCGCTCCAGCGCCCGAAGCTGACCGACGACAGGTTGTTCGCCACCATCGCATCGCGGACCGCCTGAGGCAGAAAGGCGTTGTCGACCGCGATCTTCAGGTTGCCGTAGTTGTAGGCGTTGGCGCTCTGGCCGTTCACCTGGCTGTCCGAATAGGACACGTCGGCGAACAGGCGCAGTGAATCGGTGGCGTCGAAGGCCACCCGGCCGTAGCCGATCTTGCGCTCCATCTTCGGCAGCAGGTCGAAGCCACGGTAGAAGTAGCTGGCGCCGTCGCCCCCGATCATCAGCTGGCTGCCGGCCAGTTGGCCAACGGTGAAAGGCGTGGGCGTGCCGTCGGCGGCGAACTGCACGAGGCGCGAATCGCTGGTGCCGGTGAGCGAGCCCCAGGTCAGGCCCGAAGTGATCAGGCCGCCGTCGGTCTGGCGCGAATCGTGGACGTTGTTGGTGATCACGCGGGTGGGCGTGCCGTTGCCCGGAGTCGGGTTTACGACGAGGCCGGGCTGGCGGCGGCCCCAGTCGCGGGTGAACTGGTCGCCCGCACCTTCGTTGTCGTAGTATTCGCCGGCGGCCATGATGTGCAGGCGATCGTCGAGCAGCGAGCCGCCGACGAGCAGCGCGGCGCGGTATTCGTTGGCGTCGTTCTTCTGCGACTGACCGTACTGGATATCGCCCTGGATCCCCGTGAAGTCCTTCTTCAGGATCAGGTTGACCACGCCGGCCACGGCATCCGACCCGTAGCTGGCCGAAGCGCCGCCGGTCACCACTTCCGTGCGATCGATCAGGATCGAGGGAATATTGTTGAGATCGACCTGGCCGGTGCCGGCGGACGGCACGAAGCGCTTGCCGTCGACCAGCAGCAACGTGCGTGAACTGCCCAGGCCGCGCAGATCGACGAAGTTGGAGCCTGCGATCTGCGAGCGGTTCGACGATCCCTGCGGCGTCTGCGCCGGGCGGAACGAAGGCAGTTCGTTGAGCGCATCGGCGACGTTCGATTGGCCGCGCTGGTTCATATAGTCGGCGCCGAGCACGGTGACCGGAGTGGGTGCGCTGGAGCCGTCGCGGGCGATGCGCGAGCCGGTGACGACGATGTCGCCGGCGGGCGCCTCGGCGATATCGGGGTTCGGCGCGGACGCTTCCTGCGCCAGCGCAGGTGTGGCTGCGGCCAGTGTGAGTGCAAGTGCGCTGGCTCCGAGCCAGCGGTTATGTGCGATCCCTGTATGCATTGGAAACTTCCCTCATCGTTTCGAATACTGATGGGCATAACAGAATATGGATTTGGGTGGCCGTCAAGGGCGTATTTCGCAATTATTTCGCCGAAAACACCAAAATTGAGCATTTTTGCATGGACAAGCCGCTTATGAACCGTATTCTGTTTTTCACTTGCTAGGCAGCGTGTCTTGAAAGAGAATACGGATATGACAGTGCATCAGCTCGATCGTGGGGCGCGCGGAACGCCCGCTTACATGGAGGTGCTCGCCCGCATTCAGCGCGGCGACGTGGGGCCGGGGGACAAGCTGGTCGATACCGCGCTGGCCACGGAACTGGGCGTGTCGCGTATGCCCGTGCGCGAGGCGCTGCTGCGGCTGGTCCATGAAGGATACCTCGTCGGCACCACGCGCGGTTTTATGCTGCCCGAACTGTCCCAGAAGGACATCGCCGACATCTTCGAGATCCGTAAGATGCTCGAGCCGCGCGCTGCGGCGGCTGCCGCATACAATCTTGACGCGCAGGCCGTGGCCGATCTCGAAGCGGCCTATCGCATGGCCTGCGACGCGGTGGAGCAGGATGAGCCGCTCGCCCTGATGCAGGCCAACACGCGCTTTCGCCAGGCTTGGCTCAACGCCGTGCCTAACCCCCGCCTGGCCGCGACGATCGGCCGCTTCGTCGACCACGTCCAGACCGTGCGGATCGGCACGCTCCACGACAAGGAAACGCAGATGGTGGTGATCGCGCTGCTGACCGACCTGCTGGAAGGCTTCCGCGTCCGCAATTCCATCGCCGTCTACGATTCGATGACCCGCTTCGTCGATGTCGCGCAGGGGCGCTTCTTCGCACTGATGGAGAAGACGCGGGCCGATTTCGACAACAAGGACATTGTCTCGGGCGGAGCTCTCTGAATTCGCCTCCAGCCGGACCCCATTCAAGCCGGATCTATTCAAGGATGTACATGACCACCCTCAATCCAGTGCTCGCCAATGCGAGCGACATGCGCGCGGCTCTCAAGGGCGGGGGCATGATCACATCGTGGTTCGCGATGGGTTCGGTGCCGCTGATCGAGATCGGCGCGATGGACTATTTCGACGCTTCCATCATCGATCTCCAGCATGGCCTGTGGGATCGCATGACCTCGCACCTCGCCGTGAGCGTGCTGGGCCCCAAGCCGGCGATCATGCGGGTGGCTGCCAACACCATGCCGGCGATCGGCGAAGCGCTCGACAGCGGCGCCGAGGGCGTGTTGGTGCCGTTGGTCGAAACGGCCGAGCAGGCCCGCGCAGCGGTGGCTGCAGCCACGTTCCCGAAGGACGGCATCCGTTCGGGCGGCGGCGTGCGCCCGCTTGCGGAAGGCTTCACCCGCTATCACAAGCGCAGCATCAATCCGCTGATCGGGGTGATGATCGAGACTTCCGCCGGCGTCGACAATGCGGCCGAGATCGCGGCGGTCGACGGGGTCGACTTCGTCTTCATCGGGACCGGCGACCTGGCGCTGTCGCTCGGCTGCTTCCCGCAGATCGACGAGCGCCACGAGCAGGCATGCCAGAGCGTATTCGAAGCCTGCAAGCGTGCCGGTACGCCGTGCGGTATCTTCACCACCACTGCCGAAGCCGCCGCAGCGCGGATCGAACAGGGCTACGCCATGACCGTAGCCGCGAACGACGTCGACATCCTCCTGCACGGGTTCGCGCAGGCCGGTCAGGCCGCGCGCAAGGTCGCCGCGCACGCCTGACCGGGAAGGCCCGACGCTCCGGCGTCGGGCTTATATAGTTCAATGCTGAAATAAAACGGGGGCGGAGCTCAAGGTGCCAGCGCGAGGCAAGGCGCGCATTCATCTCTTGGACAAATGGGGGGAAACATCATGCTTTCCAAATTGCATCTGAGGTACGACGTTCTGAGCTGCACGGCCAGTTTCGCTGCGTTGTCGGTCGCTCTGGCCAGTCCTGCGACGGCGCAGGTTGCAGTGCCGGTGGGGGCACAGTCCGCTGCAACCGATGCCGAAAGCCCGGCGCCTGCCGACGATATCGTCGTAACCGGCACCCGCATCGCCCGCGATGGTGCATCTTCTCCCACGCCGCTCACCGTACTGGGCGGCGACTACCTCGCTGCCCGGGCGACCAGCAACGTCGCCGATGCGCTCAATGAACTGCCTTCGTTCCGCGCCACCACCTCGTCGGCCAGCACCAGCTCCACCGCGACGCAGGCCGGTACGAACTTCCTCGATCTGCGCGGCCTTGGAAGCAACCGCACGCTGCTGCTCGTCGACGGCAAGCGCCACGTGTCCACCGCGATCACCGGCCAGGTCGATATCAACATGATCCCGACGCTTCTGATCGACCGGGTGGAGGTCGTCACCGGCGGCGCTTCGGCGGTCTATGGTTCGGATGCGGTCGCGGGCGTAGTCAACCTCATCTACAAGAAGAACTTCACGGGTCTGGAAGGCGATGCGCAGTACGATGTGGCGCAAGTGGGCGATGCGCAAGGCTATCGCTTCGCGCTGCATGGCGGCACCGCCTTCCTGGAGGACCGTCTTCACGTCTCCGGCGCGGTCGAGGTGTTCCACAACGACGGTATCGGCAGCATGTATACGCGTGACTGGGGGCGGCGCGAATACGGCATCCTGACCAATCCCGCGCGCGCCACCAATGGCCTGCCGGTGCGCATCATCTCCGACCATGTCCGCACTTCGACGATGACGCCTTACGGTCTCGTCACCTCGGGTCTGACCTACGGCGACCTGACCGGGACCACCGACGCCCGCCGCATCCAGTTCGCGGCCGATGGGACCCCGGTGCCCTTCAATCAGGGCACGCTGGCCGGTTCGCAGTATATGATCGGCGGCGACGGCGCTGGCCAGGGCTTCCTCAGCGACTTCTCGCTCGCACCGCGCATCTCGCGCCAGTTGGCCAGCGGCGACATCCACTATGACGCTGGCGACGGGCTGGAGTTCGGCACCGCGTTCTACTACGCCCGTTCGCGCGCGTCGGGACAGGCGATCGCGCCATTCGACTTCGGCACGCTGACGATCCAGCGCGACAATGCATACCTGCCCGCCGCGCTTGCGGCAGCAATGGATGCCAAGGGCCTGACCAAGCTCGCCTTCGGGCGCCTGTCGCTCGACGTCGGGCCGAACACGTCCGACAACACCACCCAGACCTACCGCTCGGTCACCGACGCCAAGGGCCGCATCGGCGCCTGGAAGTGGGACGCCTACTATCAGTACGGCAAGACCGACTATGTCGGCCGCTTCAACGGCGTGCGCAACAATGCACGCTACCTGGCTGCCATAGATTCGGTCATCGACCCCGCCACCGGCAAGGCGGTGTGCCGATCGACCCTGACGGCGCCGGGTAACGGCTGCATCGCCTACAACCCGTTCGGCGATACCAATTCGACCGCCGCCAAGGAATACGTGACGGGCGACCAGTACTATCACCTCGTCACCCAGCAGCACGTCGCGGCGGTGAACTTCACCGGCCCCGTCGCGGAACTGTGGGCCGGCCCGCTGGCCGCATCGCTCGGCGCCGAATACCGCCACGAACAAGCTAGCGCCACCGCCGATGCCGCTTCGATCGCCGGCGCCTATGCGGCCGGCAACTACAAGCCGATCGACGGTCGCTACAGCGTCAGGGAGGCGTACCTCGAAATGGAGCTGCCGGTCGTGCGCGACCTGCCGTTTGCCAAGGCGATCGACCTCAACGGCGCGGTCCGCTACGCCGACTATTCGACCAGTGGCGGCTACGTGACCTGGAAGCTGGGCGGCACCTGGGATATCGGGTCGGGCCTGATGGTGCGCGCCACCCGATCGCGAGACATTCGCGCGCCCAACATCTCCGAACTCTACGCCTCGTCCGTTACACGCATCACCAGCGTGACCGACCCGCAGAACGGCAATGCCTCGATCTTCATTCCCACGCTGACCTCGGGCAGCACCGCGCTCAAGCCGGAGAAAGCCAACACCTTCACCGCCGGCGTCACTTACGCGCCGACCTGGATCAATGGCGTCCAGCTTTCGGTCGACTACTACGACATCAAGATAAACGACGCCATCACCAGCCTGACGGCGCAGAACATCGTCGATCGCTGCTATGCCGGCGACCAGAGCCTGTGCGGCCTGGTGGTTCGTTCGGGTGGTACGATCTCGCAGATCAACATCAACCAGATCAACCTCGCCTCGTTCGCCACCGCCGGCGTCGATTTCGAGCTGTCGTATTCGACCGATCTGCTGGGCGGCCGGTTTTCCTGGCGCAACCTGCTGACGTACGTGGACAAGTTCGAACAGACCAATGGCGCGGTCGTCACCAACCTTGCCAACCAGTTCAACGGCGCGGGCGTAGCGCGCTGGACCGGCAACTCGACCATCGCCTACCAGCACGGCCGCGTCGGCGGCTCGCTGGTCGGGCGCTTCGTGGGGGCGGGCAAGTACGACAACCTCTTCGTCGAGGGCGTCGATATCAACGACAATACCGTGTCCTCGCGGTTCTACCTCAACCTCAACTTGCGCTACGACCTGACCGATGACGGTTCGGTGCAGATCTACGGCGTCGTCAACAACCTGCTGGACACCGATCCCTCGATCGCGCCGCAGACGACGACGGTAACCAATGTTGCCTACTTCGACGAAGTGGGCCGCGCCTTCCGGGTCGGCGCGAAGTTCAAGTTCTGACCTGACGGGGGCGCCGTGCCGCGGCAGGCGCGGTGCCCCACCGGACGAGACAACAAGGAGTGAAGGCAGGCATGTTTGGCAACGGATCTCTGCGCAAGGCACTCGCGCGATCGAGTGCGATCCTGACTGTAAGCTGCGGCATTGTCGCCGCGGCCTGTGCCCAGACCAACGTACCCGGGGCACCCGCGTCGAACATCCAGACCAGCACGCCTGACGGCCGCTCGCGCGAAGTGTTGCCGATCGTCGACAGCCCGTTTCGCGGCGTTACCGGGACCACCGTTGCCGAATCGCGTCCCGACTGGCCGGTGCCCGTCGCCGCACCGGCCGGGGCGCCCAATGTCCTGCTGATCATGACCGACGACGTCGGCTTCGCGGCGACCTCCGCGTTCGGCGGCGCCATTCCCACGCCCAATCTCGATCGCCTCGCCAAGCGGGGCGTGCGGTACAACAACTTCCACACCACCGGCATGTGCTCGCCCACCCGCGCGGCGCTGCTGACCGGGCGCAACAGCCATGCGGTGGGCAGCGGCGCGGTGACCGACGTGGCGTCGGGCTATCCGGGCTACAGTTCCATCATCCCGCGCAGCGCCGCTTCGATCGGTGAAGTGCTGCGCGACAACGGCTACAACACCGCCTTCTTCGGCAAGCACCACAACATTCCCTCGTGGGAATCCTCGCTGTCAGGCCCGTTCGACCACTGGCCTACCGGGCTGGGCTTCGACTATTTCTACGGGTTCGTGATCGGGGATACCAACCAGTGGAACCCGCGCCTCTATCGCAATACCCTCTCGGTCGACGCACCGGCGCTGCCGCAGGGCCAGACGCTGGATTTCTCGCTGGCCGATGACGCGATCCACTGGATCCACCAGCAGAAGGCGACTGGCCCGGACCGTCCGTTCTTCGCCTACTTCGCGCCCGGCAGTGCCCATGCGCCGCACCAGGCCCCGCCCGAATGGATCGCCCGCTTCAAGGGCCGGTTCGACAGGGGCTGGGATTCGCTGCGCGAAGAGAACTTCCAGCGCCAGAAGCGCGAAGGGGTGATCCCGGCTAATGCCACGCTGACCCCGCGCCCGGCCGAAATCCCGGCGTGGTCCTCGCTTACCCCCGTGCAGAAGCGGGTCTATGCCCGCTACATGGAAGTGTTCGCGGCGATGATCGCCTATCAGGACGCGCAGGTCGGCCGCATCCTCGACGAACTCGACCGCATGGGCCAGTCCGACAACACCATGGTCCTCTACCTCGTGGGCGACAACGGCCCCAGCGGCGAGGGCGCACCGGCCGGGACGCTCAATCAGGTCCAGCACATGAGCCATGATTTCGAGCAGAGCGCCGAGGAAGTGGCCGGGGTGATCGACACGATGGGCGGGCCGGACACCATCGAGCTATATCCCGCCGGGTGGGGCTGGGCGATGGGCACGCCGTTCCGCTACATGAAGCAGTTGTCCTCGCACCTCGGCGCCATCCGCAACGGCATGGTCGTGTCGTGGCCGGGGCACCTGAACGATACCGGGACAGTGCGCACGCAGTTCGCCCATGTGACCGACATCTTCCCGACCATCCTCGAAGCCGTGCGCCTGCCGGTCCCTCGCCAGGTCAACGGCATCGATCAACAGCCGGTCGACGGCGTAAGCCTCGACTACACCTTCACCCATCCCCGCGCGCCCGAGCAGCACAAGGTCCAGTACTTCGAGATGTTCGGCAACCGCGCGATCTACGCCGACGGCTGGATGGCGAACACCACCCCGCGCCGGATGCCCTGGGAAATGGGCAATCCCGGCGGCAACCCCTACACCGACTACAAATGGGAACTCTACGATCTCGCCAGGGACTTTAGCCAGTCCCGCGACCTGGCCACCGCCAATCCCGCCAAGCTGGCGCAGATGCAGGCGTTGTGGCTGGAGGAGGCGCGGCGCAACCACGTGCTGCCGCTCGACGACAACCTCGCGAAGTCGCGGCTCGGCGCCTCGCATGCCCACTATGCCTCGGGGCGCACCTCGTTTGCGTACTGGGGCGGGAACCTGAGCATCAGCGAGAACCAGGCGCCCAGCTTCCGCAGCCGTGCATTCACCATCTCCGCCGACGTGACGCTCGACGTCGAGCGCGCCACCGCGCCGATCCTGGCGCGCGGCAGCCGTTTTGGCGGTTGGGCTTTCTATCTGCGCGACGGCGTGCCCGTTGTGCGTCAGGCCTATACGCAGCGCCCGCAGGATCAGGCCGAGATCGTCGGCAAGATCGCCCTTGGTCGTGGTGCTTCGAACATCGGGTTCGCATTCACTCCGGACGGAGCCGGCAAAGCGGGCGGTACGATGTGCATGACCGTGAATGGTGCCGAGGCAGGGTGCGGCCATCTCGATTATGCCGACGTCAAGGATGCGGGCCAGGGCGAGACTATGGACATCGGCATCGACACCGGTGCGCCTGTATCCACGGACTATGCGGCCAATGGTCCGTTTCCGGGCGCAATCCACAAGGTGCAAATCGAGCTTACAGGCAAGTCGGAAGCCGAAAAAGACAAGAAATTAT
The DNA here is from genome assembly GCF_015594425.1 of Novosphingobium sp. HR1a. Lineage (NCBI taxonomy): Bacteria > Pseudomonadati > Pseudomonadota > Alphaproteobacteria > Sphingomonadales > Sphingomonadaceae > Novosphingobium > Novosphingobium sp. HR1a. The sequence continues at coordinate 80,226 of NZ_JABXWS010000038.1, read as the reverse complement.
AGTAATTTAATTCTCAGTAGAACCTTATAGGCGCACTGGGCTACTGCTCGGTAGCAATCGCCAGCCTGGCAAGGCAGGAGCCGTTCTCATGATTTCGTGAACGGCTGCTTCTTGGCTCGCAAATGACTCGAAATTTGAGACAATTGGGAGCGGTACGAGCTGCTGCGAGACGTTAGAAGTTGGTCGGGGAGACAGGATTCGAACCTGCGACATCTTGCTCCCAAAGCAAGCGCGCTACCGGGCTGCGCCACTCCCCGACCTGGGGTTGTCGATGCTGCTGCCCGCGAAGGCAGCAACCGGCGAATGGTGGGCCCGGCAGGATTCGAACCCGCGACCTAGCCGTTATGAGCGGCCAGCTCTAACCGCTGAGCTACAGGCCCCCGTGCCGGACCCGGCCCCATCGACGATGGCCGGATGCCATGCCCGTTAGCTTGGCAATCGGCATGACGCAAGCGGGGTTCTACCCGTGTTGCACGCTCTTCATGATTTCATGCACACTTGTCGGCTTCACACCGCGCCGGGCGAGGTGGGTGAACAGGGTGCGCCACCAGTCGTAAAGACCGTCGAGGTCCGCTTCGCTGCGTACGTAAGGCGTGTGGCCGGTCGCCAGCGAAGGGCTGTGGAAGGAGAAGACCAGCACCGGCAGTCCCTCGTCGATGGCGATGTCGACGCCGCGCAGGGCTTCTTCGGCGGTGATTCCCTCGGGCGTGAGGGGGATGCGTTCGAGCAGTCCCGTCCGCGCGAGGACGCCGCGCATCGTCGGTGCGCGCCACAAGTGCGGATAGATGACGTTGCCCACTTGCCGCAGTGGCCCCCAGTATACGGTGGTCAAGGGCAGCTCGAGAAGCTGGCGCGCTTCGTCGGTCCAGTAGGGGTGGAGCGGGTGCTCGCGGTAATTGGGGCCGCCGGTGCCGCTATAGTCGAACCGCGCCCGCACCGAGGTATCGACGGCGATGCCGCATTCCAGCAGGATTTCCGCCGTGCGCGGGCCAAGTCCGTAGCGTCCGGCGCGGTAGATGCGCGGGGGCGTGCCGAAGGCGCTTTCTATGCGGTCGCGCAAGGTGAGCAGCTTTTCGCGTTCCAGTTCGAACGGCAGGTTGCCCGCATAACTGTTGAGTTCGTTGACGTCCTCGACGAAGGGCGGGCTGACCCAGGGGTGAAGCTGCACGCCCACTTCGGCGCGCCCGGCGGAGACGGCATCGCCGATCGCTTCGGGGGCACAGGCCGAATCGGCGACCGGCCAGTCGATGAGGTAGGACGGGACGACGCCGAAACCCTCGCAGAACTGTTGGAACTTGCGGAGCGCCGGGACCGTGACGACGCTGTGCGCCTCGCGGTCGAGCGGGGCCGACCAGTCGAATTCTTCCTCGGTATCGACGGTGACGATGAAGCGCTGGCCGAATTCCGGGCGGAAGGTGGCATGGGCCTGCTTGCCGGGGGGCTGCAGAAGGTTCGGGGCTGGCAAGGAATTTTTTCCCTCTGCGGGTCGCATCCACACGGGATTACTGCGAAAAAGTTGCCGAAATGCTATCGTTTGCGTCCATGCCGGTCGATGCGGAGCCGGTCAAGGCAGGCAGCGACAGATGGAGGCTGTTTGCGATGCGCTGCAGCGCGCCGCCTGCAGCAGCGGCCTCTGCTGCAGCGAGGCGCAAGGTGAAGCCGATCCCGAACATGCCCGCCGCCAGCGACTGGCCACGCTCGCTGGCGACCGGATCGAAGAGGGCATCGGGATTTCGCTCGGCAAGGATGGCGGGAAGCTGGACGGCCAGTTCGATGATCGCGCCCTGGGCGGCGGGTCGGCGGCTCCAGCGCAGTTCAAGCGTTTCGCCCGGCGCGGTCGATCCGGCGAGGGCGGCGAACAGGCGCCAGACCAGCCGTTCGACCTCCGGCCGGGCGATGCGCAGCGGCAGGGTGGTGGCGGACGGGTCGGCGAGCATCGAGAAGCCGCTGCCGCGCGGCTCGGTCCAGGCGCGCAGGCGCACGATGGTCTGCGCGAGGACGCGGGCGAGATCGCACTCGCCGTCTTCCAGCGGCATCGCGCCCGATTCGAGCTTCACCAGCCGGTCCAGTTCCTCGAACCCGGCGAGGATGTGCGCGCAGTCGCCGGCGATGGCGGCGGCCAGCGCGCGGTATTCGTGCGGGGCAGGGCCGTAAAGCTGCTGCTGGATGATCTCGGCGGCGACCTGGATCGCGTTGGCGGGGGTGCGCAACTCGTGCAGCACTTCGCGCATGCGGTCGGCCTCGGCATGCGGGGCTGCCGGCACGGCGGCGACCTCGACAGGCGCGGCAAGGCGGCGCAGGCGGCCGCAATATCCGGCGAAGCGGCCATGGTCGAACCGGGGGGCGGCGTCGACTTGCCAGAGCCCGCTCACGGCAGGGGCGCCGGTGACGACGATGCGGGCGGCGCGCAGCGGCAGGTGCTGCAGCATGGCCCGGGCGACCGGCTGCGCTTGCGGATCGTGCGTGCCAAGGGCGAGGCCGACCACCGAAGACGCGTAAGGGCCGTCGGCCCAGTCGATGCGGCCTTCGACGCCGGTGGTGAAGTCGATGGCGGCGGCCAGGCGATGCGGGGCGGGCGCAGCGGTATCGCCGAGCGGCAGGCGCGGCGAATCGGCCTGCGCTTCGGGCGGTCCCTTGGCCTCGCGTGCCTTGCGGAATTCCTCGATGCGGCGAACGATCGCGCCGATCCCCGCGTCGCGTTGGCCAGAGGAGGGGCCGGAAGCAGGGTCGGCCGCGACCTTGTGCTGCAGGTCCTTGTGCTGCTGCGCCGCGCGGGCGCGCGCCCATTCGCTGAGCGACGTCGGCGGCGGCGGGTCGTCTGCCATGTCGAGCAGTTCGAGCACGTCATCCGACATGTCCTGGTCGATGGCGATATCGCCGGTGGGGCGCTGGAAGCGGACCGGTATCTCGGGCAGGGGGTCTTCGGGCAGCGGGTCGGCGGGGCCGGAGGGAAGCCCGCGGTCGTGCACGCCAAGCTGTTCCAATAGCGCCTCGACGCGCGGCGACAGATCTCGGCGGTGGCGCAGGATGCCGCGCGCGCGCACCGGCAGGCGCGGGATCAGCGCGAGCCATGCGGCGTCATCTAGATGAGCGGCTGCAATCCCGGCGCAGGCGACGTCGGGTTCGGCCTCGGCCAGCCAGGTCAACAGGCGCGGATTGGCCATCGGCTGCAGGGGCTGGCGCAGCAACCGCGCGCGATCCGCAGCGGGGATTTCGCGGGCGAGCTGGCCCAGCCGGGCATAGGCCGCCTCCACCATCTCGCCCGTCTCCTGCGAATCAGTCGCACGTCCGAGAATGTCGATGAGCTGCCTGAACTGGATCCGCGCGAGACTGTCCCCCGAGGACGGGAGGCGCAGGACCGTGGCAAGGCGATCGTCGAAATGCATTCCATCTCCAGACGCGAAAGGCGCGCCTCGGGTTACGTGGCAGATTCGGTCCTATGCCCGCGTGATGTTTACCATAAGGAAAACACCGGGTCGCTTTTTCGTAGCAAAGTGCGTCGGGATCGAAAGAGCCGAGTTTCGGCCGTTGCAAAGCGGGACGATTACGCTATGGGCTAATAATATTACGGCGCGCTCGCATTTTCGATGTAGATGTTGCAACAAGGCGAAGCGAGAGGCGTGTGCCTGGGGAATTTGAATGATCAATCTCGATGAAATCGACCGTCGCCTGCTGGCGGAATTGCAGGCGGAAGGTCGCATCACCAATGTCGAACTCGCCCAGCGCGTGGGTCTGACCGCGCCGCCGTGCCTGCGGCGCGTGCGCAGCCTCGAGGAAGCGGGCGTGATCCAGGGCTATCACGCCGATCTCGACGCGTCGAAGCTGGGCTTCACGATCACCGTCTTCGCGCTGGTCAGCCTCAAGAGCCAGGCCGAGGAATCGCTGCGCGCCTTCGAGGACCACATGAAGGGCCTGCCCGAAGTGCGCGAGTGCCACATGCTCAACGGCGAGATCGACTTCATCCTGAAGATCGTCAGCCGCGATCTGCAGAGCTTCCAGGAATTCCTCACCAGCAAGCTGACGCCCGCGCCCAACGTGGACAGCGTCAAGACCTCGCTGACGATCCGCACCGCCAAGAGCATCCCGGGCGTTCCGCTGGGCTGAGGTTGGAGCGATGCGCGTGACGGGACGGTCGAAGCGTACGCCTTTGCTCGTTGCGGCGGTGGCGTTGCTGGTGGCGGCGAACGCCTGGTGGTTCTGGCCGCGCGGCGATGCGCAGAATACAGCGGCTTTCCAACTCGCCGACAGCAGCGACTACGGGCGAGGTTCAGTAGCGGCAGGCATCACGCGTGCGGACATTGACGCCGCGCCGTTCTATGACGCCGCTGCCGACCGCTGGTTGGTGCAGGGCAAGCCGATTGCCGATCTTCACGGGCATATGTTGCCAGCAGAACCGCGCGGCAAGCGTCCGGGTTTCGTCATCGCGGGATTGGCGCAGCAGGCAACCACCGAGGATGTGCGCAAGGCGCTCCTCAATCTGACCGGGCAGGGTATCTGCCTTGTTGCGCTGCCCGATGCGGTCGATCCGCAGGGCGTGTCGGTGCACCGGATCGTTGCGGTTCGCGATGACCGGGGGGAACTGCGTCACTGCAAGGGGTGACGTACCGAAGTCGCCTTCATAGCGCCCGTCATCCCAGCGAAGGCTGGGACCGCTCTCGTCAGAGCTGCGCTATCTGCAAGACCCCCGCAAAATCCGCGCTGACCTGCCGATAGGGCGTAACATGGTCATAGCGGCCCCAGCCTTCGCTGGGATGACGATCGTGCTGCCGCTCAAAGCCCCGCGGCAGCCTCCAGCGCCAGCATGTAGCTTTGCGCGCCGAACCCGGCGATCGTGCCCTTGGCCGCCATGCCGACCCATGACGTGTGCCGGAAGTCCTCGCGCGTGTGCGGGTTGGACAGGTGGACCTCGATCACCGGCGCGGTGATAGAACGGATCGCGTCGAGCAGCGCCACCGATGTATGCGTATAGGCCCCGGCGTTCAGCAGCACCGCGTGGGCGCCCGCGTCCTCGGCCTCGTGCAGCCAGTCGACGAGGTCGCCTTCGTGGTTGGACTGGAAGAGCAGGACACTGATGCCCAGCGTCTTGCCGCGTTCTTCCAGCATCGCGCCGATGTCGTCGAGGGTCTGCGATCCGTAGATCGCCGGTTCGCGCTTGCCCAGCCGGTTGAGGTTGGGGCCGTTGAGCACGTAGACCAGCTTTTCCGTCATGGACTTGAATACCTTCCGCCAAAGCAGCGCGAGTTGTGGGACGCGAGGTTTAGCGGGCCGGGCGCAGGGTGCAAGCCGGACGGCGGCGCCATGTCATTCGACCTTGGCGTGTCATTCAACCTTGCCGATGCCGGGATCGGGCGCAGCCGGCTCGCTGCCGATGCTGGGCGCCGAGGGTGGCGGCGCTGCGGGCGGCGGCGGGGAATTGCCCGGTCCGTCGTCCTTTTTCGAGGCCTGTTCGATTGCGGGGGCATCGCCGCCGTAGAACGCCGCGAGCTTCGCTTCGCGCTCGGCCTTGGCGCGGGCCTTGGCTTCTGCGGCCGCGTCCTCGGCGGTGCTCTCGGTCGGGGCAGGTGCGGGAGGCTGGCTGCAGCCCGCCAGCGAAAAAAGCCCGGCAAGGCCAATCAAGGCTTTGCCGAGCGGACGGTGAAGGATGGAGCGCACGATCATGCGCGCAGGATAGCGCGAAAGCGTTAGCGTTTCGCTTACCGGTCGGAGCCCTTGGTCTTGCCCCACTGGCGCATCGCCGAATAGCCGAGGTAGCCGGTGCCGAAGAGTGCGTAGAGCGGTTCCGGAATTCCCGCGAGATAGCCGTTCATCCCCGCGCCGATGGCCTTGGCGAGCCCCGGATTGAACGCCGCGACCATGCCCATCGGCAAGGCCCAGAGGATCACGAGGTACATCACGTAGAGAAAGCTCGGCCGCGCGCGGCTGGTCCAGGGATCGGCGCTGTTCGCCTCGGCGACGATGGCCGAAAGGCTGGCCTGCAGCATTTCGAGTTCCTGGGTGTTCTCGAGCTTCAGCAGTTCCAGCTTGGCCCGGTCGCGCGCCTCGGGGTCGGGGACGACCTTGTCGATGATGCGGGTAACGGGGCCGAGCAGCGAATCGAGGAGGGCCATGGCAGGATCCTTTGCGAAAGTGACCCGCTTTCAAATGACCATATCGGTTCGTGTAGGAAAATGAATTCTCGCGCGCGGCCGCTGGGTTAGCGCCGCTGCGCAGGCTGGCACATCGAACCGGCTTCTTTCGCCAGCGCGAAATCTCCGGCCCTGAGCGCCGCCTTGCGCGCATCCGCGCACTTGCCGTCAGCGATCAGCGCGCCGACTTCTTCGCGAAGACCCTGCTCCTGACGAACCGCCTCGCGCTCCTCGTTCTTGTCGCGCAGGCGCTTGACTTCCTGAAAGCCCGAGTATCGCTGCTGGGCTGGATTGTCGCCCATGGTCCGGCTGGTCGTGCACGACGCGACGTTTCCGAGGCGATAGCAGGAAGCAGTCTGGGCCATTGCAGGAGAGGTCGCAAAGGTGGCCAGCCCGAAGGCAGCGACTGCAAGTGAGAGCTTCATGTTCACCCCGACATGTCAGACCATGGAAGGTGTCCGGGATGGCTGCGCAAGGCTATCTGGTCAAGTACGGGGAGCCGATGACGGCTAATGTCATGGCCCGATCATCGTCGCCGGAACGAAAAACGCCGTCTCCCGCATGAAGCAGGAGACGGCGTTTTTGATTGGTCGGGACGAGAGGATTCGAACCTCCGACCCCCACACCCCCAGTGTGATGCGCTACCAGGCTGCGCTACGTCCCGACCGGAGCGCGGCCTATAGGCAGGTCTTTCGGGATGCGCAAGCGCCTCCGGCATAGTTTTTCATCGCGTTGTCCACTCGCTTGAACGAAGGCGTGCGCGCCCTATCTGGCCCAGACACAGTGGGGGAGGCGCGGGAAGCCCGCGTTGCCAGCGCTTCGCTTTATTGCTAACCGCCCGCATCCGCCTGCGCGCAGGCTGCGGATCATACCGTCATGCGCGTCAGGCCCGGTCGGCACACGATTCGCCGTCCGACACGCGACACGAGAAGGCCCATCATTTCCATGCAGACCTCGATCCTCGCCCAGCTTGCCGCAGCCGCCCCCGCCGGTGCGCCGCCGGCCTGGATGACTTACCTGCCGTTCGTGGCGATGGCCGCGATCTTCTGGTTCCTCATCCTGCGCCCGCAGATGAAGCAGCAGAAGGAGCAGAAGAACAAGCTCGCGGCGCTCAAGAAGGGTGACGAGGTGCTGACCGGTGGCGGCCTGATCGGCAAGATCGTCAAGGTCGACGACAACTACGCCGAGATCGAACTGGCGCAGGGCGTGAAGGTCAAGGCGCTCAAGTCCACGATCGTCGACGTGATCCCACCCGCAGGCTCGAAGCCCGCGAACGACTGAACCGACCGGACGCTCCTTTGGGAAAGCGATTAGGCGATGCTTGAATTCTCGATCTTCAAGAAGGTCTGGTACTGGGGGATAGCGGCGGTGCTCTGCCTGCTGTCCGTACCCACGCTGCTGACCTTCACCAATATCCATCTGCCCGCAGGCGTTCCCGCGCCCAAGGTCAACCTCGGCCTCGATCTTGCGGGCGGCTCGCGCCTGCTGCTGGAAGCCGACCGCAATCAGGTCGTCCAGCAGCGTCTGCAGGGCATGGAGGAATCGGTCCGCACCAAGCTGGGCGCGGCCGAGCCAGCCATCGGCATCGGCGACGTATCGAGCCGGGGCGGCCGTCTGACCTTCACCGTACGCGACACGTCTCAGGTGGACGCCGCGCGCGAGGCGCTGCTGCCGCTGACCAATGGTGCGGGCCTGACCGGCCAGCGTGACTGGGACATCTCGGTCGTCAACGGCAACCAGTTCGTGCTGGCGCCGACTTCGGCGGGCATCGACCTCGAAGTCAGCAACGCGATGGAAACCGCCGTCGAGGTCGTCCGCAAGCGTATCGACGCGCTGGGCACCAAGGAGCCCGACATCCGCCGTCTCGGCGGCACCCGCATCGACGTGCAGGTGCCCGGTCTGCAGGATCCGGCAGCGCTCAAGGCGCTGCTCGGCCAGACCGCCAAGCTCGAATTCAAGATGGTGGACGAGACCGCATCGCCCGCCGACCTCGCACAGGGCATCGCGCCTCCGGGCGACGAGATCGCGCCTTATGCAGAGGGCATGGCTGAAGGGCCGAGCCCGGTCATCGCGGTCAAGCGCCTCGGCGGCATCACCGGCGACCAGCTGACGAACGCCAAGCAGGGCTTCGACCAGCAGAACAACCGCGCGGTGGTGAACATCACCTTCAACCAGCAGGGCGGCGAGAAGTTCGCGGCGCTGACCAGCGCCAACGTCGGCAAGCGCTTCGCCATCATCCTCGACGGCAAGGTGCTCTCGGCGCCCTCGATCAACGAGGCGATCCTGGGCGGCAGCGCGCAGATCTCGGGCAGCTTCACCACGAAGTCGGCCACTCAGCTGGCGATCGCGCTGCGTTCGGGCGCACTGCCGGTGGACCTCAAGGTCGTCGAGGAACGCACCGTCGGTCCCGATCTCGGCGCCGAGGCGATCCACAAGGGCGCCGTCGCGATGGGCGTCGGCACGCTGGCGCTCGTGCTCTTCATCATCCTGACTTACGGCCGCTTCGGCATCTATGCCTGCATCTGCGCCCTTGCGATCAACATCCTGATGATTCTGGGCGTGATGGCGGTGTTCGGCACCACGCTGACGCTGCCGGGCATCGCCGGCTTCGTGCTGACGCTGGGCGCGGCGGTGGACGCCAACGTGCTCATCAACGAACGCATCCGCGAGGAACGGTCCAAGGGCCGCCGCGTGGTCCAGTCGGTGGAACTGGGCTACAAGGAAGCGAGCCGCGCGATCTTCGACGCCAACATCACCAACTCGATCGCGGCGCTGCTGATGTTCGCGTTCGGCTCGGGTCCGGTGCGCGGCTTCGCGGTCGTGCTGATGATCGGTATCGTCACCTCGGTATTCACTGCCGTGACCCTGACCCGCATGTGGGTTGCCGGATGGCTGCGCAAGGCGCGCCCTTCGGACCTCAACCTGTAAGCGCGGAGAGAGACAATGAAGCTCCTCAAGCTCATTCCCGACAACACCAACATCCACTTCCTCAAGTGGCAGTGGCCGTTCTTCATCAGCAACATCGTGCTGATGGTCGCCTCGGTGGTGCTGCTGTTCACCCATGGGTTGAATCTGGGCGTCGACTTCGTCGGCGGCCAGATGATCCGCGTGACCTTCGAGCGCAGCGCGGTCGCGCCGGTGGACGCGCTGACCAAGACCGTCGACAAGCTCGGCTACGGCGAGCCGGTCGTGCAGAACTTCGGCAAGCCCAACGAAGTCTCGCTGCGCATGCGCCTGCCCGAGGGCACCGAAGCGCAGCCGCAGTTGGCCGACGCGATGGCGCAGAAGATCACCACCACGGTCAAGCAGGCATTCCCGGATGCGCGCATCGACGGCGTCGATTCGGTCTCGGGCAAGGTCTCGGGCGAACTGCTCAAGACCGGCGTGCTGGCGCTGAGCCTGGCGATGCTGTGCATCTCGATCTACATCTGGGTGCGTTTCGAATGGCAGTTCGCCGCAGGGGCCTTGTTCGCGCTGATCCAGGACATTCTGCTGACCGTGGGCATGTTCTCGCTGACGCAGATGGAGTTCGACCTCAACATCGTCGCCGCCCTGCTGACGCTGCTGGGCTACTCGCTGAACGACAAGATCGTGGTCTACGACCGCATCCGTGAGAACCTCAAGAAGCACCGCCGCATGCCGATGGCCGAACTGCTCGACCTTTCGGTGAACGAGACGCTGTCGCGCACGGTCGTGACCTCGCTGTCGATCCTGATCATGCTGGTGGCGCTGCTGCTGCTGGGTCCGGACGTGATCTTCGGCTTCACCGCCGCGATCACGCTGGGCATCTTCATCGGTACGTACAGCTCGATCTTCATGTCCGCGCCGATCCTGATCTGGCTGGGCGTGAAGTCGGACAGCTTCGTGCAGACCGAATCGGCGATCGACCGTCAGGAGCGTCTGGCCCGCGAGCGTGGTCAGCCGCAGCCCTGATCTTCCTCGGCGGCTAGAGAAAAAGGCCCGTCCCGCGCGATGCGGGGCGGGCCTTTTCGCTGGCGCGCGCTATAGCGGCTCAGGTTTGGAGAATACGATGAGCAATCCGTCGAAGGCGTGGGACGCCCCGCAAGTGCGCAAATGGCTGGAGCGCCGGTTCGAAGCGGCGAAACTCGACCAGGCGGACGCCGACAGGCGCGGCTACGAGGCGCAGGACGACTACGACAAGGCGGCGGCCGAGGAATGGGTCTGCCGGACGCTGAAGGCGGCGGACTGCGTGGACGACCAGACCGCCTTCGCCGCGCGGATCAAGGAACTGATCGCTGAGGACGAATACCGGGTGACGGGCATCTATGACGATGCGCGCTTCCAGCGGAACGTCCGCGGCCAGCTACGCAAGCTGGCCAAGATGACCAAGGCGAACGAAGGGTTCGAAAAGACGCTGCGATATCAGTGAGCGCGGCGCGGCGGGCGATCAGGCTTTCGTCAAAGCCTTGGCCACGCTCACGAACTCCGCGACCGACAGCGTTTCGGCCCGGCGCTGGGCGTCGATACCGAGGGCTTCCAGCGCATCCAGTGCGCCGGGCACGCCCTTGAGGCTCTGGCGCAGCATCTTGCGGCGCTGGCCGAAGGCGCCCTCGGTCACGCGCTCCAGCACGCGCATGGAAACGCCCTCGGGGGCTTCGCCGGGCACGACGTGGACGATCGCCGACATGACCTTGGGCGGCGGGGTGAAGGCGCTGCGATGCACCTTCATCGCCAGCTTCGCCTTCGAGCGCCACTGCGCCAGAACTGCAAGGCGGCCATAGGCGGAAGTATCCGGCTCGGCGACGATGCGGCGGGCGACTTCCTCCTGGAACATCAGCGTCAGCGAGGCCCACTGCGGCGGCCATGCCTCTCCTGATAGCCAGCCGGTGAACAGCGCTGTGCCGATGTTGTAGGGCAGGTTGGAGAGGATGTGATACTCGCCCGCGAACAGCGTCTTCGGATCGATCTTGAGCGCATCGCCCTCGATGACCTTGAGCTTGCCGGGGAATGCCTCCGCCAGTTCGGCGAGGGCGGGGAGGCAGCGACGGTCCATCTCGATTGCGGTGACGTTTGCGCCTGCGCGCAGGAGCGCACGGGTCAGTCCGCCGGGGCCGGGGCCGACTTCGAGCACGTCCTTGCCGTCCAGCGATCCGGGAATCGCGGCGATGCGGTCGAGCAGTTGCTCATCGAACAGGAAGTTCTGGCCGAGCGCCTTGGAGGCCGAAAGGCCGTGGCGGGCGATAACTTCGCGTAAGGGGGGGAGGGTGGTCATTGCGTAGGTGCCCACCCCGTCCGGCTAGGCGGTAAACCGCCAAGCCTACCGGCCCTCCCGCAGACGGGAGGGCTGAACCGTGCGGCTCCCCTCCCGCTTGCGGGAGGGGCTGGGGGTGGGCCTGCTGGTGGATTCGTCTTCATGCGGCCCTCCGCGCGGCGCATTCGCCGGCCATGCGGATCGCGGCGATCATCGCGCCGGCGCTCGCCATGCCCTTGCCGGCGATGGCGAAGGCGGTGCCGTGGTCGGGCGAGGTGCGCACGATCGGCAGGCCGAGCGTCACGTTCACGCCCTGATCGAAGTCGAGCGTCTTGATCGGGATCAGCGCCTGATCGTGGTACATGCACAGCGCCACGTCGTAGCCCTCGCGCGCGTGAGCGGCGAAGAGGGCGTCGGCGGGATGCGGGCCGGTGACGGCCAGCCCCTCGGCCTGCAGCGCGGCAATGGCGGGGACGATGACGTCGCGGTCCTCGGTGCCCATGCGGCCGTCCTCGCCGGCGTGGGGGTTGAGGCCGGTGATCGCGATGCGCGCCGATGGCAGGCCGAAATCGCGGGCGAGGGCGCGGGCGACGATGCGGGCCTTGCTTTCGATGAGGTCGCGGGTGACGAGGCCGGGCACGGCCGCCAGCGCCTCGTGGACGGTCAGCGGGACGGTGCGCAGGCTCGGCCCGGCGAGCATCATCACGGCTGCCTCGTGGGGCAAGCCACAGGAATCCGCGAGAAATTCGGTCTGGCCGGGCTGGGTGAAGCCGACTGCGGCTAGCTTCGACTTGGCGATCGGGCCGGTGACCACGCCGCCCGCCTCGCCCGACATCGCGAGCGCGGTGGCCGTGGTCAGCGAGTGCAGGGCGAGCGCCGCGCCTTCGATGGTCGGTTCGCCGAATGCCGGGGCACAGTCCTCGGCGCCCAGCACGGGCAGGGCCGAGCCGAATACGCTTGCCGCTTCACTGGCTGCGGAGATCGACGCGACAGGCAGGTCGATCCCGCGCGTCGCCGCTGCTGCACGTAGAACAGCCGCGCCGCCTACGACGAAGAACGGCGCGAGGGCCATTTCCCGGCGCCGCACCCAGCTTTCGGCAATCACTTCGGGGGCGATCCCGGCGGGATCGCCCAAAGACACGGCGAGTGGGGCCGTCATAGTCCGATCAGTTGTATTCGATGACGGCATCACGGCGCAGGTCGCGCAAGTAGGTCTGCGCGCGCTTGTTGACGCGGTCGTCCTCGAGCTGGGCCTGAAGCTGTTCGAAGCTCGGGCCGCTCTCGGTCTGCGGGTCGTCGCGGCCGCACAGCATGAGGATACGCACGCCGTCTTCGAGCGAGCCGAACGGCGGCAGTGTTTCGCCGGGTGAAAGCTGCAGGATCGAGTTCTGGATCTGCGCCGGAAGGTCGCGCGCCTTGACCTGGTCGTTGGTGACGACTTGCGCGCCGAGACCCTTGGCCACGCCATCGACGTCGCCGCAGCCCTTGGCCGCCTTCATCGCGGTCTGGAACGCCTCGGCGCGCTTGCCGGCCTCGGCCTCGCTCACGCCCTTGGGGAAGGGCAGCGAGATCTGCTTCAGCGCGAGAACCGCGTCGCGCGGATCGGCGGTGAGGACCTGGCGCTTGTCGATCAGGTAAAGGATGTCGAAACCGCCGGGCACCTCGATCGGGCCGACCAGCTGGCCGGATTCCATGTCGCGGGCGACGGCCTGCAGTTCGGTGGGCAACTGCGCAAGGCGCACCCAGCCCAGGTCGCCGCCGACCGAGGCAGTGCTCGCCTGCGAATACTGGCGGGCATAGGCGACGAAGCTGCCGCCACCCTTGAGCTGCTGCACGATCTGCGTGGCGTTCTGGTAGACCTGATCGCGCGCCTCGGGCGAGGCGGCGAGATAGATTTCACCGAGGCGGTACTCGTCGGTGCCCTTGGCGGCCTTGAGGCGGGCCAGCACGTCGTTCACTTCGTCGTCGGAAACGTTGATGAAGGGCTGGACGTTGCGCTGGAGCAGGCGCTGCCACGAAAGCTCGCCGCGAATCTGGCGCTTGAGCGAGTCCGCCGAGGAACCGACGCGCTTGAGGTAAGCGTCCATGGCGGAGGTGTTCTGGCCGAAGTTCTGCTGCGCGACGCGGGCGTAGGACTGGTTGATCTCGGCCTCGTCTACCGAGACGTCGGCGGCCTTGGCCTCCTGGATCTGCAGCGTCTCATCGATGAGGTTGCGCAGGACCTGCAGGCGCAGGCGCTTGAGTTCTTCCTCGTCGATCTTGCCCTGGTTGGCCGCGACGATGAGGGCAAGGCGCTGGTCGACGTCGGTGCCGGTGATGACGTCGCCATTCACGACCGCAGTGGCGCGGCGCATGTTCGGGTTGTCGTTGCCGAAAATCTTCACATCGTCGGGGATCGAAATCTCGCCCTGCGGAGCGGATTGAGCATGAACGGTCAGCGCGGAAGACATCGCAGCGAGGCCGCCGACGCAAAGGAGGGCGCGCTTGAGGAACTTGCGGTTAACTGCTTGCACCGTTGTATCAATCCCGTTTTCGACCGACCCGTGGGGCCGGTGCATCAACGGCGGGAAGTCCCGAAGCCGGGAATTGCCGCCGCATTTATCCAAGTCACACCTGCCGGGAGGCGGCTTAACTGAAAATGAGCACACCCGATAGCGGCTTTGCCGGAATGTGCCAATCTTTGCTCGTGCGTATCGGGCGAAGGCGAACCTAGATGCCGCCGCCTATGTTCTTCAGCGCGAAGCCCAGCTGGAACGAGTCGCCGCGCTTCACGTCGCCGAGCGCCACGTAATCGCGGCGCCAGGTCAGCGAAATCTGGACGCAGTCGTCTTCGTAGGCCGCGCCGAAGCGCGTGCGCAGCGGCTGGAAACCGTTGGAGCCGTATTGCAGGTTGTCCTTGCGGCTGGTCATGTTGACGACGGCCGAGCCGAACATCGACCAGTAGCGGGCAAACGCGATACGCCCTGCAGCGCGCAGTTCCTCCCTGTCCTGCAAGTCTTCGACGCTGTTGACGATGTTGCGATTGAGGCGGGTGTAACCCAGTTCGAGGTAGCTCTGGGTATTGCCGATCACCGCATCGAATTCGTTGCGGCGCACGGCCATCGTGTCCTTGTCCAGCCTGAAGCGGTGGATAAAGTTCAGGAAGTCCCGGTAACGGATTTCGGTGCGGCCGACGATGTCGGAGGTCTTGTTCGACAGACCGGTGCCATCGGGCAGAACGGTGTTCTGGTTGCTCAGGCGCACCGACTGGCCCACCGTGGTCTTGATCTTCCAGCGCGGCCGCTCGAACTGCCAGTCGAAGCCGTAGGTGAAGCGCACGCCGTCCTCGACCCGGTCGTAGCCCGGGAAGCGGTTGAGAGCGAAGAGGTTGCCGGTGTCGAGATCGACCGCGCGCGAATCCTCGTTAGGGATCGCGAGGTTCCGGAAGTGGGGCGAGGCGACCAACTGGACGCGCGGGGTCAGCACCTGCGTGCCGCCGAATGCCTGCCCTACCAGCGGCCACTTTACATCCACCGCCGCCGTCGCGATGCCGCGCTCCTGCCAGCCGGCGAGCCCGCGATACAGGTCTTCCGTGGTCAGGGCGTTGTCGGAGGAGTGGTAGACGTCACCGCGCACGAGCCCGGTAACGGTGATTTCCTGGCCCATGCGGGTCAGCTGGCGCAGCGACCATTGCGCACTGGCGAAGGCACGCTGGGTGTCCTGCCCGTCGGTCCGGCTGATGTTGAGCGAATTGGCCTGAATCTCGAATTTGCCGCCGAGGAGCGGGTCGTCGATGCGGCGGCGATAATCGATCATCGGCAGCGCCACCGGGATCAGGCCCTGCTGGCGGCTGGCTACCAGGGTCTGCGTGGCGTAGCCCGCGATCGAGAAGTAGCTGTCCTGGTCGATCCGCTCCACTTCGACCATCGAGCGCAGGCGGTCGTCGCGGTTGTTGTCGTAGCGGCGCAGGAAGGTGCGGTCGGTCGCGCGCCGGATCGAGGCGGTGACGCTCCAGTTGTCGTCTAGCTGGAACTTGCCGTTGGCGAAGATGTAGCCGCGGAACGAACGGTTTCCGCTGGTGATCTCCTCACCCGTGCCGCTGTAGATCGGGATGCTGCTGCTGGCGGTGGCGAGGCCGGTGATCTGGTAGGCGCCCTTGTCGGTCAGCGCGCGGTACTGCAGCGATGCCATCGGCGCGGCCTTGGTGAAGGCCGAGATCGTGCCGGTGAGGTCGCGGTTCTCCGCGAGCTTCCAGTAGTACGACTGCGCGATCTCGATGCCGTTCGATGGGCTCGACTTGAGGTCGGGCATCAGGAAGCCGGAGACGGCGTGGCCGTCGGTGCTGATCGTCAGGCCGAACAACGGCAGTTGCACCGCGCTGAACAGCTCGATCCGGGCGTCCTTGAAGCGCACGCGCTTCTGCGTGTCGGAATAGATGACCTGTTTGGCGACGATGCGCCAGCTGGGCTTCTTGGGGCAGCCGTCATCGTCGGTGACGTCGCAGCCGGTGTAGGCCGCCTTGTGGAGAATGACGTCGCCGTTGGCGATCCGCTCGCCCTTGAGCGCGGCGAGGCGGCCGCCTTCGCGCATGACGAGGAGCAGGTTCTCCATCATGCCGGTCTTGAGTTCGTCGGTCAGCTCGACTTGTCCGGTATAGAGCTGGTTGCCGTCCTGATCGACCATGCGGACATTGCCGTCGGCAAGGATCTTGCCGCTCTGGCGGTTCCAGGTGACCTTGTCGGCGCGGACCGACTGGACCTGTCCCTGGGGATCACGGCGGCGCAGGACGACGTTGCCGGTCGCGGTGACGACTTCGCTGTTCTGCTCGTACTGGACGTCGTCGGCCTCGAAGGCGACGGGCTCGGTCTCGCCGGTGGACACCGGCGGGGCGGCGGGCGCGCCGGCGATCGGGCCGGTATCAACGGGGCGGGCCACGTCCTGCGCAAAAGCGGCGTGGGGCGCGCAAAGCGTCGCGATTCCGAGGGCGAGCGCGTGCAGCGAAAGCGGACGCAAGCGGCGGAACGGGGCTTGCAGCGAAGTCTGCACGGCTGGGAGCATGGGTTGCCTATCGCATCGCCTGTGCCTAACTGCAATCCAGTCATGCGGTGAAGCGCACAAGATCGGCGTTTCACCGGGGAAATCCAGGAGAATCCATGAAGATCCAGTTCCTTGGCGCGGCGGATGAGTCGGCTTCAGGCGTCATCGCGCGTCTCGTCAATCAGGACGCCGTGCCTGCAGACCTCGAAGCGGTGCTGGCGGAAGGCGCGAAGCGTGCGCGTTTCACGGGCAAGGCGGGCCAGGTCTTCGAAGGTTTCGTCGAGCGCAGCGGTAAAGCCGTGCGCCTGGCGCTGGCGGGAATCGGCGAGGCTTCGGCGAAAGACCGCAAGGCTGCGGTGGAAAAAGCCGGCGCGGCTGTCGTCGCCAAGTACCTCACCAGCGGCGAGACCGCGCTTACGCTCGACGTCACCGGCGCGGGTCTCTCGGCGGAGGAAGCGGCAGGGGCACTGCTCGGCGCGCAGCTGCGTTCGTGGCGCCATGACGTCTATCGCACCAAGCTGGCCGCCGATGCGAAGCCGAGCCTCGCCGAAGTCTCGCTCGTCGGCGCGCCCGAAGGCACCGAGGCGGTTTGGGAGATCGAGCAGGCGATCGCGCAGGGCGTTTCCTTCACCCGCGAACTCGTCACCGAGCCCGCGAACGTGATCTATCCCGAGAGCTTCGTGGAGCGCTGCAAGGCGCGCATGGAGGGCTCTGGCCTCAAGATTCGCGTGCTCGACGACAAGGAGATGGCGGCGCTCGGCATGGGCTCGCTGCTCGGTGTTGCGCAAGGTTCGGTTCGGCCTGCGCGCCTGCTGGTTATGGAGTGGCTGGGCGGCGAAGAGGGTGCGAAGCCAGTCGCCTTCGTCGGCAAGGGCGTGACTTTCGACACCGGCGGCATCAGCCTCAAGCCGCCCGCAGGCATGGAAGACATGAAGTGGGACATGGGCGGCGCCGGTGCGGTGGCCGGCACCATGCTCGCCCTCGCGCTGCGCAAGGCGAAGGCCAACGTCATCGGCGTGTGCGGCCTTGTCGAGAACATGCCTGACGGCAATGCCCAGCGCCCGGGCGACGTGGTGACCTCCATGTCGGGCCAGACCATCGAGGTCATCAACACCGACGCCGAAGGCCGCCTCGTCCTGTGCGACGCACTGACCTGGGTTCAGCGCGAATATGCGCCCGCCAAGGTGATCGACCTCGCGACCCTGACCGGCGCGATCATCCTCAGCCTCTCGCACGAATATGCGGGCCTGTTCTCGAACAACGACGGTCTTGCGGCCGAGTTGAACACGGCGGGCGATGCCTCCGGCGATCGCCTGTGGCGCATGCCGATGGGGCCGGCATACGACAAGATGATCGACAGCCCGATCGCCGACATGAAGAACGTCGGCCCCCGCTTCGGCGGCTCGATCACGGCGGCGCAGTTCCTGTTGCGCTTCATCGAGAACGACACCCCCTGGGCGCATCTCGACATCGCGGGCACGGTGTGGACCGACAAGCCCGGCGCTACCTGGGACAAGGGCGCGACCGGCTTCGGCGTGCGCCTGCTCGATCGCTTCGTGCGCGACACGATCGAAGCCTGAGCCAGAAAAGGACGCGGTTGAGTGCAGGTCATGTTCTATGAACTCAGCCGCGACCCGGCCCATGCGGTCGTGCCGTTGCTGGCCCGGCGCATCGTCGAGGGCGGGGGGCGCGTGCTCGTGGTCTCCGCCGACGAGCAGCAGCGCGGCCGGATCTCGGCGGCGCTGTGGTCGCACCGGCCGGACGGCTTCCTCGCCAACGGCCAGATGGGCGAGGGCGGCGAGGAGCGTCAGCCGATCCTCCTGTCCGACATTCCCGACCCGGTGAACGGCGCCCGTTTCCTCGTCATCGCCGACGGCGTGTGGTGTGAGGGCGAGGAGCCGTTCGAGCGCACGTTCTACCTCTTCGACGACGAGACCAAACCGCAGGCCCGCGAGGTCTGGCGTGACTTGCGCGGGCGCGAAGGGGTTAAGAAGGAATACTGGGCGCAGGAAGACGGCCGCTGGGCCAAGAAGGCGGAAGAGTAAGACCAAGGCGTCAGGCCCACCCCTGGCCCCTCCCGCAAGCGGGAGGGGAGAAGAAGGCGCGATCGCCCGCCCGCTTGCGGGAGGGCCGGAAGGCTTGGCGATTTATCGCCTAGCCGTACGGGGTGGGCCTCGAACCGGGCCGCAATGCCCACCTTGCGGACAACCCCATTCCCGGCTAGGGGCGCGCCCAACAATAACGCCCTTGTCCAAGGAATAGTCCCATGGCGGTTACCCGCACCTTTTCGATCATCAAGCCCGACGCCACCCGCCGCAACCTGACCGGCGCCGTCACCAAGATGCTCGAGGAAGCCGGCCTGCGCGTCGTCGCCTCCAAGCGCATCCAGATGTCGAAGGAACAGGCTGAGGGCTTCTACGCCGTCCACGCCGAGCGTCCGTTCTTCAACGACCTGGTTTCGTTCATGATTTCCGGCCCCGTCGTCGTCCAGGTGCTCGAAGGCGAAGACGCCGTGAAGCGCAACCGTGACATCATGGGCGCCACCAACCCCGAGAACGCCGACGCCGGCACCATCCGCAAGGAACTGGCCGAATCGATCGAAGCCAACTCGGTCCACGGTTCGGATTCGGAAGAGAACGCGGCGATCGAGATCGCCTACTTCTTCAAGCCGGAAGAGATCGTCGGCTGAAGCTGACGGTTAAATCTTCGTAATTCGGAGAGGGTCGCCGGTTTCGGCGGCCTTTTTCTTTTGGCGCTTGTGGAATGGGGGCTTAGTCTAAGGTTAATTCTTTATATCGGAAACTTTGATGGCCAAGACGATCCTCATTGCGGCATCCCTGTCGTTCTGCGCAGCGGTGCTGATGTCGCATGCAGCCAATAACGATCCCGCGACAGCAGGCACGGGAATCGAGGCACGAGCGGCAACGCCTCATCGCTGACGCCGTATCCATCGGCACGGCGCTGCGCGCGCGCCGAGTTTCGATTTGATCCATCGCGGCTCACTGCTGTACGCTTGCAGCAGAGGAGAACCGTGATGCAGGGAATGGGTGAGGGGGGTGAAACCTGCCCCTTCGAATTCAATTTCGACGAAAAGACCTTCAAGGTCGGCGACACGGTCAGCTTCCGCGTCAACGGCAGCCTCGAAGGCTTCCCTTTCGCGGGCACGCTGACGGAAGTGCACGAGGATTACGTCCTCATCGCCGGAGACCCGCAGGACCCCGACAAGCGCTATCGCGGCACGCGCGAGAGCAGGCCGCAGGTAGATTACACCGAAATCTGACCCGGCCGCGTAGGTTCACGGAGGGGCGGAGCAAGCCTCTGTTTACCATCGAGGGCGAGGATCGGTCATGCGGGGCGGCCTGAGGAGACCGCATGACGTTGAAGCAAATCGCAGGGATTGCCGGCCTGTCCATGGTATCGTGGCCGCCGGCCGTCTGTCATGCGCAGGATGCGCGCGGGGGCGTCACCATCGCCGCAACTGGCGGCTCGCTCGGCATCGGCCCCGAAGTGGGGCTTCGGCTTTCCGAGATCGTCGGAGTCCGGGCTTCCGCGACTTTCCTTGGCCTCGGGCACAATGTCGATGTCGATGACATCAATTACCATGGCGACCTCAAGCTGCGCTCATGGGGCGCGAATGCGGACCTCTATCCCTTCCGCAATGGCTTTCGGCTTTCGGCGGGATTCCGTGTCAGCAGCAACCGCATCGACCTTGTCGCCACCCCGAGTGAGGCGGTGACGGTCGGCCAGCGGGTCTACACGCCCGAGGAAATCGGCACCATCGAGGGCAAGGTCCGCGCCCGACGGTTCGTGCCGACGTTCACCGTGGGCTTCGCGAAGAACCGGGAGAAGGGCTTTGCGTGGAGCCTCGATGCAGGCGTGATGCTCCACGGCAGGCCCCGGACCGAAGACGTCGTCGCCACGGGTGAATTGGCGAGCAACCCGCTATTCCAGGAAGATCTCGCCCGCGAACGCGGCGAAATCGAGAACGAGGTGGACAACTACAAGGTCTACCCGATCGTCCAGCTTTCGGTGGGCTATACCTTTTAGAACTGTCCGGCCGCATCCATCAGCGCGGTAAGCCGCTTGGGCGCCACTGCCCGCCACGACAGCCAGAGCCAGTCGGCGATCGCCTCCCAGTCGGTGTCGCCGCGATCGAGCCGAATGCCGAGCCAGCCGTCACCGAAGTAGGCGGGGCGGAAGTATAGGTCGTCGTCCTGCTCGATCAGCATCGCCTGTTCGTCGGCGCCGCTGATCTTGATCAGCAGCGCGACGCGGCCGTCACCGTGGTGGTCGGCGCTGAAGTAGGCGAACTTCTTGCCCTTGACCACGCCGAAGCAGGCCATGCCGTGACTGACCGTCTCGTCGCTCTCTGGCAAGGCGAGAGCGCGTTCGCGCACTTGCTCGAGCAGCCATTCGGGCCGCCTCTCGCGGGTGACGAGGTCGGCGAGGCAGCGCGAGTAGAGCTGGTGCTCGGCGATCAGCACACGGCCCGCGAGCGTGTCGGCGGTGTCGCCTGGCAGGATCGCCACCGGCGTCTGGCCGAGGATCGGGCCATCGTCGAGTTCGGCGGTGACGAGGTGAACGGTGACGCCGCCATGACTGTCGCCCGCCTCGATCGCGCGGTCATGCGTGTGCAGGCCGGTGTACTTGGGCAGCAGCGAGGGGTGGATGTTGACCATCCGGCCTTCCCAGCTGCCCACGAATTCCGGCGTCAGGATGCGCATGTACCCCGCCAACGCGACCCACTGCGCGCCGCTGGCGCGAATCGCCGCGTCCATCGCCGCGTCGTGCTCGGGGCGCTTCATGCCCTTGTGACTGAGCGCGAAGGTCTTCACGCCTTCCGCTTCGGCGAGCCGCAGTCCCTTGGCCTCGGGATCGTTGGCAGCGACCAGCACGATCTCGTAAGGACAGTCGGCCGCGCGGCTCGCATAGAGCAGGGCGGCCATGTTGGTGCCGCTTCCGGAAATCAGTACGGCGACTTTCTGGCGGGTCATTGCGTAATCCCGAACCGTCATCCTGAACTCGGTTCAGGATCCATTGCGCCTCCCGGCATGACCGGGATGTGGCGCACGATGGACCCTGAAACAAGTTCACGGTGACGTAGCGTGTGAGGAGGCGTGGCCTCGATCAACCGATGTGAACGGCTTCCCACGGCTCGCGTGCGGACCACGCCTCGGCCGATCCTGCCACGGTGCAGCCCTTTTCGCCCGGCTCGATCGTGCCGATGGTGAAGACGGTCTCGCCCACGGCTTCCAGTTCCGCCTTGAGCGCTTCGGCTGCGTCAGCCGCGACGGCCAGTACCATGCCGACGCCGCAGTTGAAGGTGCGCGCCATCTCGCCCGGCTCGATGTTGCCCTGCGCCTGCAGGAACGCCATCAGGCGCGGCTGCGGCCAGGCATCGGCGTCGATGCGGGCGTGGAGGCCCTTGGGCAGCACGCGCGGGATGTTCTCGAGAAGGCCACCGCCGGTGATGTGGGCGAGGGCGTGGATACGGCCCGCGCGAATGAACGGCAGCAGGCTCTTCACGTAGATGCGGGTCGGCGCGATCAGCGCGTCGATTAGCAGCGTGTCCGAATCGAACAGGGCGGGGCGGTTCAGCTTCCAGCCCTTGTCCTCGGCCAGACGGCGCACCAGCGAATACCCGTTGGAATGGACGCCCGAGGACGCGAGGCCCAGCAGCACGTCGCCGGCCGCGACCTTGTCGCCGGTCAGCTGCTCGCCGCGCTCCACCGCGCCGACGCAGAAGCCCGCGAGGTCATAGTCGCCGGCCGCATACATGCCCGGCATCTCGGCCGTCTCGCCGCCGATGAGGGCGCAGCCGGAAATCTTGCAGCCTTCCGCAATGCCCGCGACGACGCGCTCGGCGACGCCGTTTTCCAGCTTGCCGGTGGCGAAGTAGTCGAGGAAGAACAGCGGCTCGGCGCCCTGCACGATAAGGTCGTTGACGCACATGGCGACGAGGTCGATGCCGATATGGTCGTGTCGGTCGTGGTCGATAGCCAGCTTGACCTTGGTGCCGACGCCGTCGTTGGCGGCGACCAGCAGCGGGTCCTTGTAGCCCGCCGCGCGCGGATCGAAGAAGCCGCCGAAGCCTCCCAGTTCCGCGTCGGCGCCGGGGCGCGCGGTGGATTTCGCGAGCGGGGCGATGGCCTTGACCAGCGCGTTACCGGCCGCGATCGAGACGCCGGCCTGCTCGTAGCTATAGCTCTTCTGGGAGTTATCGTCGGACATGTGGGCGCGCCTAGCGCTTTGTGACTTGGATTTCCATCTTCGATTGGGCACAAGGCCCCCGGTTTCGACATGGCAATCACGATTTCCCCCAAAAGCCTGCGGTTCAGCCGCAAGGGTGCCGCCTCCAGGGCCATGTTGTGGTGGGGCGGCGCGGCCGTTCTCGCAGTGGCGACGATCACTGGCGTCCAGCTTCTGGCGCAGATCGAGGGCGATCGCGGCATCGCTCCGCTCGCCAATTCGCAGGACATCCAGGTCAACGGCATCAGCGTCGACGTGACCGCGAAGACCGGCGCGCAGGCCCGGATCGACGGCTGGAAACTGGCGGAAAAGGAAGCCTGGAAGAAGCTGGGCGGCCCCGACATGCCGACAGAATCGATTGATGCGATGGTGACCTCGGTGGTCATCGGCCACGAACAGGTCGCCCCCAAGCGCTATATCGCGACGCTCGGCGTCATTTTCGACAAGGCCAAGGCTGGGCAATATGTCGGCGCTGGAGCGGGCTCCGGTCCGCGTTCGGCGCCGCTGCTGCTGATCCCGATGCTCGATTCGGGCGGTGTCAGGCAGGTCTTCGAGGTGCGCGGGCCGTGGCAGCGCGCCTGGGCCGAGTTCCAGGCTGCCGCCAGCCCCGTCGATTACGTGCGCCCGACCGGCTCGGGCGGCGAATCGCTGATTCTCACCGCCGGACAGACCTCGCGCCGCAGCCGCCTGTGGTGGCGCACGGTGCTTGGCCAGTTCGACGCCTCCGACGTGGTGATGCCCGTCGCGCGGCTGGAGCGGCAATGGCCCGGCGGCCCGATCAAGGGCACCTTCACCGCGCGCTATGGCCCGGACAACAAGTTCCTCGGCGGCTTCACCATGGATGCCGCCAGCGAGCAGGACCTGCCGCGCATGCTGGAGCAGGCCGTCACGCGCGTCGACGGCCTCTACCGCGACGCGCTGGCGACCGGCGAACTGCGCCCTGACCCCTCTATCAACGCAGGCGGAGAAGCGCTCGACCGCGCCTTTGCCGAACTGCGCGAAAAGCTGATGCCCAAGGGCGAGGCACCCGTGGTGGTGCCGACGCCGATCCCGGTGATTCGCACCGAGGACGTGTCGGGCGCTCCGGTCGAGACCGTAACGGTCCAGTTCGCTACGCCCGATGCCGCTGCGGTAGACGCCGCGCTCGCCGCCGTTCGCGGTGTGCCGGGTGTGCAGGGCGCCGCGACCGTAAGCCTCGCGATCGGCGGCACCTCGGTCATGCGGGTCACCGTATCCGGCGGTGGCGAGCGGCTTGCGGGTGCCTTGCGCGGGCAGGGTTGGAAGGTTTCCGGCGGGGGCACCTCGCTTAGGATCAGCCGCTAGGATCCTCGCCATGCGACAGATCGCCCTTCCGCTGTCCGCCGCGAGCGACAGTCCGCCGCGCATTGTCGTGGGTGAGGCCAACGCGCCTGCGATCGATGCGCTGATAGAGCCGGCCCAGTGGCCCTTTCGCACCGCGATCCTCTCCGGCCCGCCGCGCTCCGGCAAGTCGCTGCTGGCGCGCTGGTTCGTCGAATCGGGCGCAGGCGATGCTGTCGATGATGCGCAAGGCATGCCCGAGGACGCACTGTTCCACCGCTGGAACCGGGCGCAGGAACTGGGCCGTCCGCTGCTGATCGTCGCCGACAAGCCTTTCGCACCGGGCGTAGGCGACAGTGATGGCGAACGCTGGCGGGTACGCCTGCCGGACTTGTCCTCGCGGCTTGGTGCCTCGCTGAACCTTGCGATCGGCGAGCCGGACGATGCGATGCTCATCGCGCTGATGGAAGTGCATGCCGAGATGCGCGGGCTGGTTCTCGATCATTCGGCAACGCAATATCTTGTAGGACGTTGTACCCGTAGCCATGTGGGCGTCGAACGTCTGGTCGCCGCCATCGACCGGCTCAGTCTGGAGCGCAAGACGGCCCCCACAATGGCCATCTGGCGCGACGCGCTGGAAGAGACTAAAGGCGGCGCCCAGACTTAAGGGTTTGCTGGAAAATGCGCTGCATTTTCCGGGCGGCTGGTGCCGCGAAATGCGCATATCGCGCATTTCCAGACGGTAACGTGAGGGCGGCTTTGCAACAAAAGTTGCAAAGTGGAACGATTGATGGGAATTTCCGGCGATGCTGGGTAATATCATCCGCTATCTGGACTCGGTTGTCGCACGCGATCCTGCGCCGCGTTCGCGTTGGGAAGTGCTGCTTTATCCGGGTGTATGGGCTCTGTTCTGGCACCGCATCGCGCATGCCCTGTTCCAGGCGGACCTGTTCTTCCTCGCCCGCGTGGTGAACCACCTTGCGCGCTTCCTGACCGCGATCGACATCCATCCCGGCGCGCAGATCGGCCGCAATTTCTTCATCGACCACGGCTTCACCGTGATCGGCGAGACAGCGGTGATCGGCGACAACGTGACGATCTACCAGTGCGTGACGCTGGGCGGTTCCAACCCTACCAACGGTGTCGGCGGCAAGCGTCACCCGACCCTGCTCGACAACGTGATCGTGGGTTCGGGCGCGCAGATCATCGGCCCTGTCACCATTGGCCGCCGCGCGCGCATCGGCGCCAGCGCGGTCGTGACCGAAGACGTGCCCGAGGGCGCGACCATGATCGGCCTCAAGGCCCGCTCCACGCTGGTCAAGGCGGAGACCTGGGCCAAGGAATTCATGCCCTACGGCACCCCCTGCAAGGAACCGTGCGAGCCCACCGGTGGCGCCCAGCGCGTCGAGGATCTGGAACAGCAGGTGGCCGTGCTGCGCGCTCAGGTGGAGGAACTTATCTCCGAGCGTCAGCACGCCGCGCGCGAAAACGAGCGCTGGTGAGCCGCTGAATGGTGGCAGGCGGAATTACCTCAGGTAGCGTCGTCCCGTTTCCCGGCGTCCAGCCGTCGCAGGTCGGGTTCGACCGGCTGGAACTCCAGCGAATTCTCGATCTCTACGGCCGGATGGTCGCGGCCGGGCTCTGGCGCGACTACGCGATGGATTTCGCGCGCGAGGCCGCCAGTTTCAGCGCTTTTCGCCGCGCCGCCGAACGCCCGCAGGCGCGGATCGAGAAGCGCCCCTCGCTGCGCGGCAAACAAGGCATGTGGACCCTGTTCGGCGAAGCGGGGCAAGTGCTCAAGCGCGGGCACGAACTCTCGAATGTGCTGAGTTCGCTGGAACGCAAATTGCTCAAGGTGGTCGAGGACTGAGCGTTCTCGGCTGAAAGCCCGTCATCCCAGCGCAGGCTGGGACCGCTTTCGTCATATCGCGAGGTCTCGGCAAGGCTGCGGCGAAACTACACTCCCCCGTCGATAGGGCGCTTCATGGCCATAGCGGTCCCAGCCTTCGCTGGGATGACGGCACATGTATCCTCCCCGTTGCGAAGCAATGGGGAGGGGGGCCGCCGACGCAGTCGGTGGTGAAGGGGAAAAGCCCCCTCCGTCAGTCGCTCCACGACTGCCACCTCCCCATCGCTTTGCGACAGGGAGGATGCTTAAGCCGAAGCGGGTAGCCGTTCGCGCCAGCTTTCCGGCGCCAGCGTCAGCAGGGCGCGGCGCAGCGGGGTCCAGAACACCGACAACGCGAGCAGCGCCGCACCGACGAACAGCGTGGAGATCGCCAGGTTCATCTCGATCGTACCGGCATTGCGCAGGAGGCCGTTCAATGCCGCCAGCACGTAGATCAGCGCCGACACCAGCAGAGCCCGCCGGTCCACCAGCAGGGCGACGAGCGCAAATGCCACATAGGTGACGAGCACCCCTGCGGCATGGCCCGGAGTCACGTCGTCGCCGTTCAGCACGCCCAGCCAGTAGAACAGCGAATGCGCGATCAGCGGCGCGGCGAGCAGGTGGAGCCAGAACGCGATGTCAGCGCGCTGGGTCCGCCGAGCCCGGTCGGACAAGTCCCAGCGCATGGCGAAGGCGAAGACCGCCAGCCCGCACAGGAAGGCGGCGGGCGCGAGGACCGGGTTGGCCGCCAATGCCTGCCCGGTGGCCCAGGCGATCGCCGAAAGCAGGAGCAGCACGACGGCGCCGGTTCCGGCCGCAATCGTGATCGCCACGTGGAAACGCAGCCAGTGGAGCAGCGCCCCGACTCCGGCCGCTATGGCGGCGCTCAGCATGATGGCTGCGTCCTGCCAGGGATAGCGCTCCATCCGGTGCCAGACGTGCCGCTCGCCGTTGAACTCGTAATAGACCGGCATGCGATGCTCGGGCAGGGCCTCAGCGATGAGGGCTCCTGCAAAAAGCCCGAGGCCGACGACGAACGAGGCGAGCACGATGATCGAGGGCAGGGCCATGCGGCGCTTGCGCGTAAAGATCTCGGCCATCAGCCAGCTGGCGATGGCGACGAGCAGGCCGGCCATCCACCAGCGCTGGTCATTGGCGCCCGCTGCGTAGACGCCGGAGAAGATCACCAGCAGGCAGGCGATGCCCACGAAGATGTCGTTGAAACTGGTGACGAGGCGAATGTTTTCCTCGTCCGCCATCGGCACCACGCGTGTCGTAGCCACATGGGCGCGCAAGGCGTCCGCCGCCTCGGCGCTGATGGCTCCGGCACTGACGGCGGATTGCAGATCGTCTTCGGAATACAAGGCGTTCCCCTTAAGCGGCTGCGAAGCTGCCCGCGTGGGCAGGCACCGTCAATCGCAATTGCCTCCGCTTGTTAAGGCGCCCGCATCAGCATCGACAGCGCGTGATGTGCCTGGTCCATGCCGGTCTCGAACGGATGGTCGCCCGACCGGTCGGCGATGCGCGGCCATGCGGCGGCGACGTCCTCGGCGCTGCGGGCGGCTTCGGGGAGCAGGACGCCATCGTTCATGGTGATCCACGTGCCCTGGAACACGCCGCCGCCCGCCGCGAGGATGGCGTCGGTCGGCGCCTCGCGGGATACGAGGAAAACGGCAGCAGGAACCACGTTTGCAGGCTCGAATGCCTTATAGGCTTCCTCGGGGAAGATGTCGGCGGTCATGCGGGTGCCTGCGGTCGGTACGATGGTATTGACGCGGATGCCGTATTTCGCGCCTTCCAGCCGCAGCGTCCGGGCGAGGCCGAGCACGCCCGCCTTGGCCGCGCCGTAATTCGCCTGTCCGAAATTGCCGCCAAGCCCGGTCGAGGACGTGGTCATCAAGACGCGGCCGTAGGTCTGCTCGCGCATCGTCTCCCATACAGCCTTCGTCGCGAAGGCGCTGCCGAGGAGGTGGACACGCACGACCAACTCGAAATCGGCGGGGTCCATCTTGGCGAACGTGCGGTCACGCAGGATGCCGGCGTTGTTGATTAGGACATGGATGCCGCCCCAGGCTTCCTTCGCGCGGGCGGCCATCGCTTCCATCTGCGTGTAGTCGGAGACGTCGCCGCCATCGGCCATGGCCTCGCCGCCGATCTCGCGGATTTCCTCGACGACCTGCAGCGCCGCGTCGGACTGGCCCGATCCGTCCCGCGCCGCGCCAAGGTCGTTGACCATGACTTTGGCCCCGCGCCGTGCCAGTTCGAGCGCATAGGCGCGGCCGAGCCCGGTGCCTGCTCCGGTAACTATGGCGACCTGATCGGTGAAGGAAATGGATGCTGCGCTGCTCATCGCCGAGTGATGGCAGGTCGTAGCGGCCCATTCAACGGCGCGTTCAACCTTGCCCCGGCGGCTGCGAAGGGTCATAGGCGCATCCAACGAATCTGCCCGCTATCCTGCGAAAGGCCCGCCAGATGAAAGTCCGCGTCCACGTCAGCCTCAAGCCCGGTGTCCTCGATCCTCAGGGTCGCGCGATTCACCACTCGCTGGAGGGCCTCGGCTTTTCCGGCGTCAACGACGTGCGCGCCGGCCGCCTGTTCGAGTTGGACGTTGCTGAAAGCGTCAGCGACGAGGCGATCGACGACATGTGCCGCAAGCTCCTCGCCAACATGGTGATCGAGAACTACCGCATCGAGAAGGTGGCCGCCTGATGGCCTTCACCTCTGCCGTCATCACCTTCCCGGGCTCAAATTGCGACCGCGACATGGCGACGGCGCTGGAGAAGGTTTCGGGCACCGCGCCCCACCGCGTCTGGCACGGCGACAGCGAATTGCCCGAGGGTCTGGACTTCATCGCCGTTCCGGGCGGCTTCTCCTACGGCGACTATCTGCGCTGCGGCGCGATCGCCTCGCGTTCGCCGATCATGCAGGCGGTGATCGCGGCGGCGGACAAGGGCGTGCCGGTGCTCGGCGTGTGCAACGGCTTCCAGGTACTGACCGAAAGCGGGCTGCTGCCGGGCGCTCTGCTGCGCAATGCCGGGCTGAACTTCGTGTGCCGTGAAGTCGGGCTCGAGGTCGTGAACGCGCAGTCGCTGTTCACCAATGCCTATGAAGCGGGGCAGGTCGTGCGCATTCCGGTGGCGCATCATGACGGCAACTACTTCGCCGACGATGAGACGCTGAACCGCCTCGAGGGCGAGGGCCGCGTTGCCTTCCGCTATGCCGAGGAGGTTAACGGATCGGCGCGTTCGATCGCGGGCGTGCTCAATGATGCGGGCAATGTGCTGGGCATGATGCCCCACCCCGAGCGCGCGATCGAGACCACGCATGGCGGTACGGACGGGCGCGGCCTGTTCGAAAGCGCGATTCGCGGGCTGGTCGGGGCCTGAACCTGCCTTAGGGTAGCGTTAGGTGCCGTTGAGTGCCGTGAGGTGCACTCATGCGGCGACCTCTCGGGTTTCGCCGCCAAGCCATTGACGCACAACGAGATACCGCCCGTGCAGGGCGCCTCGATCGTGCACGCCGAAGCCGAGGAGGGTGCCTTCGTGCCCCTCTGCGGCCGGAAGCCATTTCACCTGCTCCAGCCCGAGCCGAACGCCCTCGCGGGTAAAATCGCTCGCCCGCGCCAGCCCTTCGGCGACGAGGCGGCCGATGTCGTGGCCCTTGGCGACGGCGAGCGCCTGACGGCAAGGCGCGTCGATCCGGTCCATCACCGCCCGCAGCGTGGTGTTCGCGTCGGAGTGCATGTCGATATAGAGCCAGCCGTTGCAGGCATGGGCGAAATCGCCATGATACCCGCGCAATCCTGCGGTGTTCATGATGCGCGGCCCGTCCCATCCGGCGCGGTCGAGGGCTTTCGAGACGGGCGGCGCCGAGAGCCCCAGACCAAGGTAGACGACGCCGTCGGGCGCGGCTTCCAGTAATCTTGCCACGGCATCGTCGACATCGTCGGCTAGCGGCGAGATGCCCTCCTTCGCCGCGATTTCGATGCCGAGGACGCGCGCCTCGCCGCCGAGATGCTTGAGATGGCGCGTCCCGATCGGCGAGAGATCGTAGATCACCGCGAGGCGCGTGCGCCCGAGGCTTGCCATCTGGCGCGCGATGACGAGCGATTCGTCCTCGTGGCTGCCCACCTGGTGCTGGAACATCCACCGGCCACGTGCGCGCTCGGCCCCGGCCCAGTTGATCGTGGGGATGCGCAACTGTTCGGCAAGCGGGGTGGCGACAAGCGCATTGTCGCCGATCGCCGGGCCGACGATCAGGCTGACGCCGGCCTCGGCGAGTTGCCGGTAGGCATGCTCGAGCGCCTCGGCCGTCCCTGAGGGCAGACCGAGGGCATAAGCGTGGACGAATTCGACTTCGGCGTCGAGGCGGCCAGCCTCGCGCAGGGCGTCGATCTCGCGCTCGATCCAGCCGGTGATATCGCCGGGGACGGGCACGCCGTCTTCCGGCCCGGATGGGTCGTCCCCGGTGAAATCAGCCATGTCATTGAGAATGCCGACTTTCACGCTCGCAGCCATCGATTCCTCCGGCGGGGCGGAGCACCCCTGTCGGCCCTGAAAATGAGCCAGCCGGGAAAAGGCTGCACAGCACCTCGCGGGAATCGTGCGTCAGGTGCGAGCGCCCCGCCGGAACAGGGGCTGGAGACATTCGGCATAACTGGGGTCGCGCTCCGCAAGGCCCAGCAGGCCACCGCCGTCGAACGGCCGTCGCAGCTTGAAGTCGTAAGTGACGACGCGTTTTGAGAAGCGCCATCGCCCGTCGGCACAGCGCCGGTAGTTGTCGATGTAGCGCACGGCCATGAAATCCTCCTCGCGCCCGCCTTCGCGGGTCGGGATAAGGTGGTAGGCCAGCGCGTAGACCTCGCCGCTTGCCGCGTCGCCGTCTACCGCGATCAGGTGGTTGCATACGTGATGGCCCGAATAGGGCATGTGCGGGAAGGCACGGGCGATGAAGGCGCAGTAATCCTCTGCCGAGCCGTTGAAGCTGTCGCCGTGGGTGTCGGTGGCGTCGCCGGTGTAGAGGTCGCGCAGGAGGTCCATGTCCTGCCGGTCGATCGCGCGGCAGTAGAGCAGCACCAGGTCGCGGATCGCGTCCTTGTCGAGAAGGGTCTGCAGGGCGGTCTCATCGATCATCGTGTCTCTCCGCGTCAGAGCAGGGCGCCGCCGTCCACGGGGTAGACCTGCCCGGTAATGAAGCTGGCCCGCGCCGAGGCCAGAAAAGTCACCATCGCCGCCATTTCCTCAGGCGTCGCAAAGGGACGGCCGACGAACGTGCGGCGTTGGCGCAGCGCGCGGTCATCTTCGCTGACGCTGGCGGTGCCTTTCGAGAACAGGCCGGTTTCGGGGTTGAAGCGGCTGCCGCTGCTGAGGCTGGCCGGGTCGGTCGGGATCGTGGCGTAAGGCGCGACGGCATTGACGCGAATCCCGTGGGCGCCGACTTCCTTGGCGAGCACCACGGTGAAGCTGTGCACCGCCCCCTTGGCGGCCGAATAGACCGGCAGCATGTAGTCGCCCACCAGTGCGGCGGTTGAACCGACGTTGACGATCGCCCCGGCCTTGCGGGCGATCATGCCGGGCAGCACGGCATGGGTCATGCGCAGCACGGTGCCGAAGTTGAGGTCGATGTCCGCCATCCATTTCGCCGGATCGGAATCGACGAAGAGGCCCTGGTCGACGTTGCCGCCGACGTTGTTCACCAGCACCGCTACGGGGCCGAGCGCTTCGGCGGCCTTCAGCACTATCGCGAGAGAGACAGGGTCCAGCATGTCGGCGGCGACGAACACCGCCTCGGGTGCGCCGCGCGCCTTGCAGTCGGTGACCAGCCTTGCGCCTGCCTCGTGGTCTCTGCCGACGAGGACGGGCAGGGCGCCCTCGGCTGCGAGGTCCAGCGCAACGGCGCGGCCGATGTTCGCGGTCGCGCCGGTGACGATCGCGACCTTGCCTTGCAGTTGAAGTTCCATCGCCCGCTCCCGGAGTTTTTCCGAGAGCTAGGGCCGCCCTACCTCAAGGGCAAACCGCGCCGGCGATGATGATCCGCGATCAGCGGCGCGAACTGCGAACGCAGCGCATTTCGCCGTCGCTGCCGTTGTCCTCGACCTTGCGCAAGTACGTGTCCTTGAGCCGGTGCAGCTTGAGGCCCTTGAGCTTGCCGCCGGTCATCGTCACGTAGTCGCCTGTCAGCAGGTAGCTGCCGCGGATGCCGCCCGCCTTGTAAGCCGAGGCATTGACCACGCGGAACTCGTAGTCGGGCAAAGGCTTGCCGACGAGGCCGCCCGCGTCGCCCGCCATCTCGCAGCTGTAAGTGCCGATGGGCAGGGTGGAGATCAGCCCGCCGCTCACCGGAGGCGGGGCAGGCTCTGCGGAGGCGCAGCCGGCGACGAGGGCCAACAGCACAACGGGAAGGGAGGCACGCTTCATGGCATTCAGCTAGCATCGGCGCGAAGCAATTGCCATGCCTCGCGACCTCGTCTAAGGGCGCATCCTTTCGAGGGTCGCGCCTGCTGTGGCCCCGCGATTCAGCTCTTTCCCATCCTGAAGGCCAGAACCATGAAGATCAGTGGCGTCGATATCCGTCCCGGTAACATCCTTGAATACGAAAAGGGCATCTGGAAGGTCGCGAAGACGCAGCACACGCAGCCCGGCAAGGGCGGTGCCTTCATGCAGGTCGAGATGAAGAACCTGATCGACGGCCGCAAGACCAACGTGCGCTTCCGCAGCGCCGACACTGTCGAGCGCGTCCGCCTGGACACCAAGGACTTCCAGTTCCTCTACGCCGAGGGCGACGACTTGGTGTTCATGGATACCGAGAACTACGACCAGATCTCGCTTCCCGCCGATCTGCTGGGCGATGCTGCCGCGTTCCTTCAGGACGGCATGCAGGTGAGCCTGGAAATGTGGGAAGAGCGCCCGATTTCGGTCCAGCTCCCCGAGCAGGTCGAAGCCACCATCGTCGAAGCCGACGCCGTGGTGAAGGGCCAGACCGCCTCGTCCAGCTACAAGCCCGCCGTGCTCGACAACGGCGTGCGCGTGATGGTGCCGCCGCACATCGAAAGCGGTACGCGCATCATCGTGGACGTCTATGAAAAGACTTACGTGAAGAAGGCAGACTGAATGAACAAGCTCGTCCTGACCGTCGCGACCGCCGCCCTGGCGATCGCGGGAACTTCCTCCGTTGCTTACGCTGCTGCCCCCAAGGCTGCTGCAAAGAGCGCCGCCAAGCCTGCCGCTGCGGCACCAGCAGGCGGCGACTCGCAGGCGCAGCACGCGATGCTCTACCTCAAGGTGCTCATCAGCGGGTTGCAGTCGGACAAGATCGAGGAACCGGTCAAGGGCGCGCTAGTCGGCTGCATCTACGACAATTCGCTCGGCAAGATCACCGAATCGATGGACAAGGTGATCGCCGAGAATTCGGGCAAGATCAGCCGTGACAATCCCAGCGAGCTGCTGAGCGTCATGGCACAGATCTGCGGCTACAAGCCGACTGCGCCTGCCGCTGGCGCGGCCCCCGCCAAACCCGCGCCGCAAGGCCGCTGACAATCGGGGCCGATGTCGGCCCACAGGAGTGAAGTACAGTCATGGCCGCCATTTCCGGTCTCATCCGCGTCATCGAGAAGGCCGCCCGCAAGGCCGGCAACCGCCTGCGTCGCGACTTCGGCGAAATCGAGCACCTGCAGGTCAGCCGCAAGGGCCCTGCGGACTTCGTGTCGAAGGCCGACCAGGCTTCCGAGCGCACCATCTGGGACGAACTGCGCGCCGCGCGGCCGGACTGGGGCTATCTGTTCGAGGAAGCCGGCGAGATCGAGGGCGACCCGACCAAGCCGCGCTTCATCGTCGATCCGCTCGACGGCACGACCAACTTCCTTCACGGCATCCCGCACTTCGCGATCTCGATCGCGGTGCAGGAGCCGCGTCTGGACGGGAAGGGCTGGGGTGAGGTCACCGCCGGCCTGATCTACAACCCGGTCACCGACGAAAGCTACTGGGCCGAGAAGGCACGCGGTGCGTGGCTGCACGACCGCCGCCTGCGCGTCTCCTCGCGCCGTCATCTCGACGAGAGCCTGATCGCAACCGGCATTCCCTTCGCGGGGCACGGCGATCACGGCGTCTGGACCAAGATCTATCACGGCCTCGCGCCGCAGGTGGCGGGCATTCGCCGCTTCGGATCGGCCGCGCTCGATCTCGCCTGGGTCGCCTCGGGCCGCTACGAGGGATTCTGGGAATCGGACCTCAAGCCGTGGGATACCGCAGCGGGTTGCCTGCTCGTGCGTGAGGCCGGTGGTTTCGTGTCGGACTGGAAGGGTCGTTCGAACCCGATCTGCGACACCGAAATCCTCGCGGGCAACGACGTGCTGCACTCGCGCCTGCACAAGATCGTTGCGACCGCCCTCAAGGCATGATTTCATCACCCTCTGAGGCACGTTTCGGCGTGTCTCGGAGGGTGATTCTCTGAACTGAAACGAAATCGTCGCGGAATTTTCCGCAAACGGGTGTAAAACGCCGGGACATGGAACGCCATGTCCCTCGCCGTTGCGCCCTTGCGCTGCTTTTTGCGGCGGCGCCTTCGCCTGCATTTGCCGAGCAGCCGGTGCCTCTGGCGAAGCAGCGGCAATTCGACCTGACCGCCGTGCCGACGATAAACGCGCGCACGTCGCTGCGATCGCAGGCGGTGGGCGAGATCGAGCTGCTCAAGCCCGAGAAGACGCGGCTGAAGCTGACATATCAGACCGACGATGATGGTCCGCGCTTCGAGATCGGGACGCTCGGATCGCGCAAGGGGGCGATGAAATCGCGTCTTCTCCACGTCGCGATGGACTGGATCTTCTGAACGGGCTTGAACCCTGACGAAGTGCCGTCTAAGCGTCGCGCCTCGTTTCCGTGCCCCTGTGGCGGAATGGTAGACGCGAACGACTCAAAATCGTTTGTCGAAAGGCGTGCCCGTTCGAGTCGGGCCAGGGGCACCACTTCCTTCGATCGTCCTCAGAACAATGAGGCGATGACGAGGACCAGCAACAGCGCGACGACGATGGCCGCTAACCATTGCACCAGCGGGTAGGCTGCGATCAGCCGCGTCAGCGCCCAGGCGGCCACGGCGCCGAGCACGGTTCCTGCGATCATGCCGCCAAGGACGCCCCACTCGCCCATCATCCACAGCAGGACTAGCGCGAAGACGCCGACCGGGAAGAATCCCGCCAGCGCGCGGGCGAGTGTGGGGGGCAAGGTGCGCCAGTTCATCGAGCGCCGCGTGGGAATGCCGTCAGCCATGGCCGCAGAGTAATCCTGCTAAGCCCCCGCCGCCAGCCGGAGCGTCGCGCGAATCGGGCGGTACGGCTAGTTCAGGCCCTGCAGCCAGTCAGCGATCATCGCGCGCCCCGCCGCAACCGCGCCGGGGCCGAGTTCGTCGTGTCGCTGGCGGAGTGCCTGAGGGCAGCCTCCCGCCTCGACGACGGCTTCGGGCCACTGGTCGATCCAGGCGTCGAAGCGCGGGTCCTCGCCCATTTCGGCATGGAACTGCAACGCCAGCTGATTGCGGCCCCGGCGGAACGCCTGATGCTCGTAAAGCGAGGTCGAGGCCAGGAATTCCGCGCCCTCCGGCTTGGTGAACGTGTCGCCGTGCCAGTGCAGCACCGGCACTTCGCGCACATGGCGCAGCGGGCTGTCGGCGGCGTGCTCGTGAACCTGAACGGGGTGGAAGCCGACTTCCTTCGCCGGGCCGGGAAACACCCTGGCGCCGAGCGCGCTGGCCATCATCTGCGCGCCGAAGCACACGCCCAGCGTCGGACGGTCCGCCTCCAGTCGCATAGCAAGGCGGCGTAGCTGGCAGCCGATCCAGGGATGACGGTCCTGCTCGTAGACGCCCATCGGCCCGCCCATCATGATGAGCAGGTCCGGCTCGCGCAGATCGAGGGTTGAGAATTCCGGGTCGGTGACGTCGATCCGGCTGACTTCGTAGCCGGCGTCCTCGATGGGCTTGCGATAGCCTGCGACCCCTTCGTGGGGAACGTGGCGGATGATGAGCGCGGTCTTCACGGGCCTACTGTGTCACAAGTGATGTTAACGGGCGACATCGAACTCCGGCTGGAGAGATGCGGATTCCGATGCCGCCCGATGGGGTCATTGCAGAAGCATCACAGGCCGAGGCGGGACCAGAAGTCGCCCGCGCTGCGGATCGTGGCCGCGCCGCCTCCCGGCGGCGAATCGGCGCCGCCGCGCCACGAGGGGTGCGGTAGGCGTGCGTCGGTGCTGGGCCGGGCACGCAGGACTTGCGAGGTGATGCGGGGGATCGAGTTGAACATTTCGTATCTCCATCGGGAGGCACGAAGCCCGGCGTTGTCGCCTTGGGGTTTCGTGCGCTTTAGCGGTTGGTGACGCGGAGCAAGCTGACAGCCATCAAATGCCGCGGAAGAACAGGCGAACCCTGCGCTTCGAGGGTCAATCTATTCATTTGGTAGAGAATGTCGATACGGAGTTTCTATCGGGCCTATGAGAAAAACTTCACGCCGATTGCGGAGCTGGCGGGGCTGACGTAGCTTTCGCTCATGCGTGCCGTTCTCCTTGCATCCGCCTGCGCTCTTGCGAGCGTTTCCCTGCCTGCAATGGCAGAGCCCGTTGCCGATACAGTGGCGCTTGACCTGCCGGGGCTGATGGAGACTTATCGCGATCTACACGCCAATCCCGAACTCAGCTTTCAGGAAGTGCGCAGTGCGAAGATCATGGCCGATGCCGCGCGCAAGGCGGGTTTCACGGTCACCGAGAAGGTCGGACGCACCGGCATAGTCGCGGTCCTGAAGAACGGGCCGGGGCCGACCGTCCTCATCCGCGCGGACATGGACGGGCTGCCGGTTGTCGAGCAGACCGGGCTGCCCTTCGCGTCAACCAGGCGCGGCACGTCCACGGCGGGCGTGGAAAGCGGCATCATGCATGCTTGCGGCCACGACACGCACATGACCGCCTGGATCGAAACGGCGCGTCTCATGGCCGCGCGCAAGGGCGAATGGTCGGGCACGCTGGTCATGATCGGCCAGCCGGCCGAGGAGATGGGGCTGGGCGCGCTGGAGATGCTCAAGGACGGGCTCTACACGCGCTTTCCCAAGCCGGATTACACGCTGGCCTTCCACGATACGCCTGAGCTTGCCGCCGGTGTCGTCGGCGCGGCGAAGGGCTGGGCGCTCGCCAATGTGGACAGCGTGGACATGCTCGTGCGCGGGGTCGGCGGGCACGGCGCCTATCCGCAGACCACGCGCGACCCGATCGTGCTCGCCAGCGCGATCGTGATGAAGCTGCAGACGCTGGTGAGCCGCGAGACCAATCCGCTCGACCCGGTGGTGGTGACGGTCGGCTCTTTCCACGCCGGGACCAAGCACAACATCATTTCCGATCAGGCGAAGCTGGAACTGACGGTGCGCAGCTATTCCGACGAGACGCGCCAGCGGCTGCTCGACGGCATCGCCCGCGTCGCGCGCGGGGAGGCGATCGCATCGGGCCTGCCGGACGACCTGATGCCGCAGATCCAGATCAAGGAGCCACACACCCGCGCGACCTGGAACACGCCCGAGTTCGCCGAGGAGGCCGTCGCCGACCTCAAGGGGAAAATGGGTGCGGACAACGTGGTGATCACCCCTTCGGCGATGGGCGGTGAGGATTTCGGCGAGTTTCGCCGGGCCGATGAAGCGCGCATCAAGTCGGTGATCTTCTGGGTCGGCGGTGCCGATCCCGCCAAGCTGGCGGCAGCCAAGGCCGGTGGTCCGTCGATGCCCTCGCTGCACAGTCCGTTCTGGGCACCGCAGGCCGACAAGGTGATCGCCTCGGGCGCACAGGCCCTCACGCTGACGGCGCTGCGCCTTATGGCGAAGCAGGGGATGTAAGGCGCTCCGACAGCGCAGTGTTCCAGGTTTTCGGCAAAAATACTGATTTTATTGGCACACCTGTCAAGGTAACCGACATTTTACGCCTTTAGCTTAGGCCATCGTTCGAGTGCCGGAATTCGGCCACGAAGGATGGCGCAAGCGACGATGATTCGTCTGTTCAAACACTATATCCCGCATGCCGTGGTGCTGCTCTGGCTGGTCGACGTGCTGTTGCTGGCGGCGGCCAACGAGACATCATGGCGGCTGCGCGCCCAGCAGATCGGTATCGACCCGGCGCCGCTGGCCGACCGGCTTATCGCGCATGGCGCCTTTGCCGCGGTGATCTCGCTGTCGATGGTGGCGGTAGGCGTCTATGGAGCCGACGCGCTGCGATCAATGCGGTTCGCCGCGGCGCGGTTGCTGGTGGCGATCTCGCTCGGTGTCATTGCGCTGTCCTTCGTGGATTTTCTTGTCGGCGGGCAGAATTTCTGGCGCTCGACGCTGGCCTATTCGATGGCCTTCGCGATCGTGCTGATGATCTTCAACCGGCTGCTGCTGGGCGGTTTCCTCGGCACCAGCGCGTTTCGCCGCCGGGTGCTCGTGCTCGGTGCGGGCGAGCGTGCGCAGCGCCTGCGAGTGCTGGGAGAGCGTCCCGAGAGCGGCTTCGTCATCGTCGGCTATGTTGCAATGAGCGAAAGTGTGCCGGTGGTCGAGGAGGCCATCTCCCGCTCGGCCATCAACAACCTGACCCGCTACGTCGAGAACCTCGGCGTCAGCGAAGTGGTGCTGGCGCTGGAGGAGCGGCGCAACGCGCTGCCATTGAAGGACCTGCTGCGCATCAAGACGGCGGGCGTCCACGTCAACGAGTTCTCCAGCTTCCTGGAGCGCGAGACCGGCCGCGTCGATCTCGACACCGTCAACCCGAGCTGGCTGATCTTCTCCGATGGTTTTTCGTCCGGCCGGGCGATTTCCAGCGCGGCCAAGCGCGTGTTCGACATCGCCGTCAGCCTGCTGTTGCTGGCGGTTACAGCGCCGGTCATCCTGATCTTCGCGCTCCTGGTGAAAGTCGATAGCCGGGGACCGGCCTTCTATCGCCAGCCGCGCGTCGGCCTGTTCGGCCAGCATTTCGACGTCATCAAGCTGCGTTCCATGCGCACCGATGCCGAGGCTGCGGGCGCGCAGTGGGCATCGAAGGACGACCCGCGCGTCACCCGCATCGGCAAGTTCATCCGCAAGGTCCGCATCGACGAACTGCCGCAGGCCTGGACCGTCCTGAAGGGCGAAATGAGCTTCGTCGGCCCGCGCCCCGAGCGCCCGGAGTTCGTCGCCGATCTTGAGGATCAACTGCGCTATTACGCCGAGCGCCACATGGTGAAGCCGGGCATCACCGGCTGGGCGCAGATCAACTACCCTTACGGCGCCTCGATCGAGGATTCGCGCAACAAGCTCGAATACGATCTTTATTACGCCAAGAACTACACGCCTTTCCTCGACTTCCTGATCATTCTCCAGACCTTGCGCGTGGTGCTCTGGAGCGAGGGCGCGCGATGATGAAGGCCTCCGCCGTCTGGGCGACGATGGGCGTCGGGCTCGACCTGACGGGGGCCATCGCCCTGGCGAGCATCGCAATCTGGCTGTTCTCCCGCCGCGACCGGTTCGGCGCTGCGGGCACGGCCATGGTCGTCGCGCTGCTGTTCACGGCCTTGTGGAGCCTTGCCTGTGCCTTCGGCATCGGCACGCCGGAAGTGACGTTCCTGCCCGCGCTGTCCGAGAGTGCGCGTAATCTTGCATGGCTGGTCGTGGTCTATCGCCTCTTCGCCAGCGACGGACGTGATGCCAGTGTTGCGCCGATCCGCCCAGTGATCTTCGCGCTCGGTGCGGTCGAAATCCTTCACTTTGCCGTCAATTCCGGCCTGTCGCGGCTGGAGATAGACCGCGATGTCCTCGACTTCGCATTCCAGTTCAACGTGATGTTCCGCCTGCTGGTGACGGTTGGCGGGCTCGTCCTTGCGCACAATCTCTACGCGGGGGCGCCGCGCGAATCGCGGGCGGCTTTGCGCTGGCCGGCGATGGGGCTGGCAGTGCTCTGGGCCTTCGACCTCAATCTTTACACCATCGCCTACCTGGCCGGAAACTGGCCTTACGAGATTGCGGCCATTCGAGGCGTTGCCGCCATCGCCATGGCCGTCTGCATCGCAATCGGCGGTGCGAAGAACCGCAACGACCTGCGCCTGCGCCCGTCGCGGGCGGTCACGTTCCAGACGTTCTCGCTGCTGGTGATCGGCGTCTACCTCGTCGCCATGGTGGCTGTGGCGCAGTGGCTGTCCTACGCGGGCGGCAACTTCGCGCGGCTGGTGGAACTGGCTTTCCTGACGCTCGGCAGCGCCTTCGCCCTGGTCGTGCTGCCCTCGCGGCGGGTGCGGTCGTGGTTCAAGGTCATCCTCGCCAAGCATTTCTTCCAGCACCGCTACGACTATCGCGAGGAATGGCTGCGCTTCACCCGCACCATCGGCTCCGACCAGAGCGCGGCCCTCGGCGAGCGCGTCGTCCAATCGATGGCCGATGTCTTTGAGAGCCCGGCGGGCCTGCTCCTTACCCCCGGTGAGCACGGCGAACTGACCCTTGCCGCCCGTTGGAACTGGCGCGAGATCGAGGTGCCCGCAGTCGCGATCCCGGTGCAGGACATCGCCCATTTCGAGCGCACCGGCTATATCGCCGATCTCGACGATGTGCGCGCGGGTCGTGAGAGCGGAACCACGATCCCGAACTGGCTGATCGACCACCCGCGCGCCTGGGCGCTGATCCCGCTTGTTCACTACGACCGCCTCGTCGGCATGGTGGTGCTGGCCCGGCCGCAACTGGCGCGCAAGTTCGACTGGGAGGACTTCGACCTCCTGCGCGTCATCGGCCAGCAGGTAGCAAGCTATCTCTCGGAGAATGCCAGCCAGCTCGCGCTCGCCGAATCCGCGCGGTTCGAGGACTTCAACCGTCGCATCGCCTTCGTGATGCACGACATCAAGAACCTCGCCAGCCAGTTCAGCCTGCTGGCGCGCAATGCCGAACTTCACGCGGAAAAACCCGCCTTCCGTGCCGACATGCTGGTGACGCTGCGCAATTCCTCGGACAAGCTGAATGCCCTGCTGGCGCGGCTCTCGCGCTACGGTTCGGGCGGCGTGGACCGGGTCGAGCAGGTGGCCGCGACCGAGGTGCTCGGGCTGGTCATGGAACGCTTCAAGGACAGCCCGCAGGTCGTCCTCGCCGAATCGCGCGACATCATGGTCACCGCCAGTCGGCATTCGCTGGAGCAGGTGCTCGTCCACCTCGTCCAGAATGCCGTCGATGCCAGCGAGCCGGAGAGCCCGGTGTTCCTGTCGCTCGTGGTCGAAGGGATCAACGCCCGCTTCGAGGTGCTCGACAGCGGCACCGGCATGAGCGCCGACTTCGTGCGCAACCGCCTGTTCAAGCCCTTCGTCTCGACCAAGTCGGGCGGCTTCGGCATCGGCGCCTTCGAGGCGCGCGAGCTGGTGCGCGCGATGCGCGGCCGTCTCGACGTCGAATCGCGCGAAGGGCTGGGCTCTCGTTTCACGGTGCGCCTGCCGCTGGCGGCGGCGACCGACATCTATCCGAACTACGCCGAGAAGGTGGCCTGATGACTGAATCTCTGCCCAAGCTGCTCATCGTCGAGGACGACGCCGGGCTTCAGGCACAGCTCAAGTGGGCCTACGAGGATTTCGAGGTCTTCGTCGCCGGGGACCGCGCCAGCGCCATCGCGCTGCTGCGTTCGGAGATGCCGGACGTGGTGACGCTCGACCTCGGCCTGCCGCCGGACCCGGACGGCACCACCGAGGGTTTTGCGATCCTCGACGAGATCATGGCGCTCAAGCCCGACACCAAGGTCGTCGTCGCATCGGGCCACGGGGCGCGGGAAAGCGCGCTGCAGGCGATCGCGCGCGGGGCCTACGACTTCTACCAGAAGCCGGTCGACATCGATGCGCTCGGTCACATCGTGCGCCGCGCGCTCCACCTGCACCGGCTCGAGGAAGAGAACCGCCGCCTCGCCGGCAAGGTGGAGAAGGACGAGAAAGTCCTCGGCCGGATGATCACCGCCGCGCCGGAAATGGTGAAAGTGGCGCGCACCATAGAGCGCGTAGCGAATACCAGCGTCTCGGTGATGCTGCTGGGAGCGAGCGGCACCGGCAAGGAACTGCTGGCGCGCGGGCTCCACGAGGCCAGCGGCCGCGCCAAGCGCGAGTTCGTGGCGATCAACTGCGCGGCGATCCCGGAGAACCTGCTCGAAAGCGAGCTGTTCGGGCACGAGAAGGGCGCCTTCACCGGCGCCGTGAAGACCACGCCGGGCAAGATCGAGCAGGCGGCGGGGGGCACCCTGTTCCTCGACGAAGTCGGCGACATTCCGCTGCAACTGCAGGTCAAGCTGCTGCGCTTTCTGCAGGAGCGCGTGATCGAGCGCGTCGGCAGCCGCCAGTCGATCCCGGTCGATACCCGCGTCGTCTGCGCCACGCACCAGAACCTCGAGGGGATGATCGCCGAAGGGCGGTTCCGCGAAGACCTGTTCTATCGCCTCGCCGAGATCGTCGTGCGCATCCCCGGCCTCGCCGAGCGGCCGGGCGATCCGACACTGCTGGCGAAGGCATTCCTGACCCGCTACGCCAAGGAGATGAACCCGCGCGTGCGGGGCTTTTCCGCCGATGCGCTGGCGGCGATCGATGCCTGGGGCTGGCCCGGCAACGTGCGCGAGCTGGAGAACCGCGTGAAGCGCGCGGTGATCATGGCGGACGAGAAGCTGGTCTGTGCCGGCGACCTCGACTTGGCCGGTCCCGACGAGCAGGTGGCGACGGCGCTGAACCTCAAGACCGCGCGCGAGGCGGCGGACCGCAAGGTCATCCGCCATGCTCTCGCCCGTAGCGAGGGCAACA
Source organism: Novosphingobium sp. HR1a (assembly GCF_015594425.1). Taxonomy (NCBI): domain Bacteria; kingdom Pseudomonadati; phylum Pseudomonadota; class Alphaproteobacteria; order Sphingomonadales; family Sphingomonadaceae; genus Novosphingobium; species Novosphingobium sp. HR1a. The sequence continues at coordinate 37,661 of NZ_JABXWS010000038.1, read as the reverse complement.
TTTCCAGCACTGCCAAGATGCTCGGGATCAGCCGGCCGACGCTGTACGACCTGCTCAAGCAGTACGACTTGCAGCCGTCCTGATCTTCGATGCGCGGGGGGCGTTTCTGGAGATTTGTCAGGTGGGGCGCGGCGGTGATACCGCCGCTGCTGGTGCTGGCCGTGTGCTTCTCGCTGGTGCTGACGACCGCGACGCCGGTTGCCGTCGGCGAGATTTCCCGCGCCGACAAGCTCATCGGGCAAGGCCGCAAGGCCATCGCCCGGGGAGACGGCATCGACGCGGAAATGAAGCTGCGCGCGGCGCTCGAACAGGGAGCCGCACCGCCAGAGGTCAACGCCTACATGGGCGAGGCATTGCTCGCGCAAAGCCGCCGCGACCGCGCGCGGCCCTATCTTGCCCGCGGCGAGTTCACCGAGGCCAGCGCCGCCGAGGGCTGGCGCGCCCTGGGGCTGCTGGAGCGGCTCGACGGCAACCTTCCGGCTTCCGGACGTGCCTACGACCGGGCACTGGCGATCACCCCGAACGATGCCGGGCTCTGGGTCGAGGTCGGGCGCCTGCGCTATGCGGGCGGCGAGCACCTGCTGGCGATCGAGGCGGCCGACCGCGCGCTGAAACTAGACGAGGGCAACGTGCGCGCGCTGGAATTCCGGGGTCAGCTGGTGCGCGATCGCTATGGCCTGCTGGCTGCGATCCCGTGGTTTGAGAGCGCGATCACGCACGATCCCAAGGACGTCTCGGTCCTGCTCGAATATGCCGCGACGCTGGGCGAACTGGGCCACGCGAGCGAATGCCTGACGATCACCCGGCGCGTGCTCGAACTCAGTCCGAAGAACCCGCGCGCCTTCTACCTGCAGGCGGTGCTGGCGGCGAGGGCGGGCAACTACGGCCTCGCGCGCGGGCTGCTGGCGCGGACAAAGGGCAAGCTCGACGACCAGCCCGCCGTGCTCATCCTGCGCGGCATCACCGAGATCGCTGCCGACAACCCGGAAGCGGCGGCCGATGCGCTCGAAGCGGCGCTGCGGCTGCGCCCGGACAATATGCACGCCCGCGAACTGCTGCTGCGCGCGATCGTCATGGCGGGCCAGTACCGCTATGCCATCCTGCGCTTCGCCGACGACATCGCCGACGGTGACGCCTCGCCCTACATGCTCACCACCGTGGCGCGGGCGTGGGAAGTCCTCGGCGATCGCCAGCATGCAGGGGAGTTGCTTGATCGGGCGGCGAGGGGGCAGGGCGCGCAGCTTCGGGTACTGGGCGAGAGCGGCCGCATCGGCCAGTTGCTGCACCTTGGCCAGACCGGCGAGGCGCAAGTCGCAGCGGAGGCGCTGCGCCGGTCCGACCCCGGATTCTACGATGCGCAGGCCCTCGCAGGCGACGTGCAATTGGCGCTGGGCCATGCCGCCGAGGCGCAGGAGCGCTATGCGCTGGCCTCGCAGATCCGGCTGCCGGAAAGCCTCTTCGAGCGCCGGTTCGCGGCCTATGCGATGGCGCACGACCAAAAGGGCGCGCGCGAACTGGTCGCCGCTTACCTCGGCCAGAACCCGACCAGTCGTCCGGCCTTGTGCGCGGCGGCGGAACTGGCGGTCGGCGCGGGCGACCTGGGACGCGCCCGGACGATCCTCGCGTGGCTGCGCAACAACGGCGGCGAGGGCGACGTGGACCTGCGCGCAGACCTTGCGATGGCAGAGGCGGGCACCGGAGACCTCGCCGCTGCGCGCGAGAATGCGCTCGCGGCCTATCGCCTCCAGCGATCGAATCCGCTTGCGGCGCAGGCCCTGGGTTACAGCTATGCGGCAAGCGGGGACGATGCCCCACAAGCGCGGGCGCTGCTCGACAAGGCGCAGGCGCTGCTCGGCAATACTGCGCCCGTCGCCGAGGCCCGGCGCCGGCTGCAGGGCAGGGCGGCGCGGTAGGCGCCGAGCATGCTTGCGTGCCGTATTTTCGACGGCGACTGCAGCTGAGTGGGTGGGAAATGGACGTTGCCCAACCCACCTCGTTCATGCTGAGCTTGTCGAAGCATAGGGAACCTTACGCCCTGCCTCGGGGCCTTCGACAGGTTCAGGCTGAGCGGGGTGGGTGGTCTGATTGGGGTGGTGAGCGGTAGTTCATCCTCCCTGTTGCGAAGCAATGGGGAGGTGGCAGCCTGCACGGCTGACGGAGGGGGCTCTACCCCTCCACCACCCGTTGCGCGGGCGGTCCCCTCCCCATCGCTGCGCGACAGGGAGGATAAACCACCGCAACGGGTGAAACCGGAAAAGCTGGTTTCGCGTGGGTCAATCAGACCCGGTCACTTCGGCTGGTAAGTCTGTTCGATGCCGGGGAAGCTGCGATCGCGCACTTCCGCAGCGTACTGCGCGGCCGCTTCCGAAACCACCGAGCCCATTTCGGCATACTTCTTCACGAAGCGCGGCACCCGCTCGAACATGCCGAGCATGTCCTCGGTAACCAGCACCTGCCCGTCGCACTGCGCCGAGCCGCCGATCCCGATGCTGGGACAGGCGATGGCGCGGGTGGCCTCGATGGCGATCGTCTCGACGACGCCCTCGATCACGATCGAGAACGCCCCGGCTTCGTCGAGCGCCTTGGCATCGGCGACGATCTTGGCCGCCTCGGCCTCGCTGCGGCCGCGCGCATTGTAGCCGCCGAGCACGTTCACCGCCTGCGGGGTCAGGCCGATGTGACCCTGTACGGGGATGCCGCGCTCGTTCAGGAAGCGCACCGTTTCCGCCATCGCCGCTCCGCCTTCGAGCTTCACGCCCGCGCAGCCGGTTTCCTTCAGCAGCCTCGATGCATTGGCGAAGGCCTGCTGGGGCGACTGCTCGTAAGTGCCGAAGGGCATGTCGACGATGACGGCGGCATGGTAGCTGCCACGCACGACGGCGGCGCCGTGGGCGATCATCATCTCCAATGTCACCGGCACGCTGGAGGGCAATCCATAGATCACCTGACCGAGGCTGTCGCCGACGAGCAGGAGGTCGCAATGCGCGTCGAGCAACTGCGCCTGCCGGGCCGTGTAGGCCGTCAGCATGACGATCGGTTCTTCGGTCACGCCGTCCTTCTTGCGGCGGCGAATCGCCGGAATCGTCAGGCGCTTCATCGGCGCCGGAGTGGGGTTTGCGCGGCTGGTCGCGGTGTCGATCTGGAAGGTCGTGGACATGGCTGCGGCTTCTAGCGCCCGATCTGGTCCCCGGCAAATCTCAAGGATGGCCCGTGCGATTGTGACTCGCACCGGATATACCGGATTGTTGTAAGAATATTACAATGCTGGGGAATTTAGCACAGGGGGCTCTTGCCAAGCGGCTGCTTGTCGTTAGCCTCCCGTCATTCGCAATTCGGGGGTCCAAATGTTCGGACGCGTAAAGCCGCTCGACGCCATTCTGGCGACGGCGGAAAAGAAATCTCTTCACCGATCACTGGGTCCTGTCCAACTGACGCTTCTGGGCGTCGGCGCCATCATCGGCACCGGTATCTTCGTGCTCACTGCCGCAGCTGCGCAGAAGGCCGGTCCCGGCATGATGTGGAGCTTCATCATCGCCGGCGCGGTCTGCGCCGTCGCGGCGCTTTGCTATTCGGAACTGGCCTCGATGGTGCCGGTTTCGGGCTCGGCCTACACGTACTCCTATGCCGTCGTCGGCGAAGTGCTGGCCTGGATGGTCGGCTGGGCGCTGATCCTTGAATACGCCGTCGCGGCTTCGGCGGTCTCCGTCGGTTGGTCCGGCTACTTCATGGGCCTGCTCAAAAGTCTGACGGGGTTCGAGCTACCGGCGATGCTGGCGGCCGGGCCGACGTGGTCGCTCACCGGCGTCGACTTCTCCAGCGGCATCATCAATGTGCCCGCCGTGGTCGTGGCACTCGCGGTGACTTTCCTGCTGATGCTGGGCACCAAGGAAAGCGCGACCTTCAACGCGGTTCTGGTCGCGATCAAGGTGGCGGCGCTGACGATGTTCGTCATCCTTGCGCTGCCGGTGCTCAATACCGAGCATTTCGCACCCTTCGCACCCAATGGCTGGTTCGGACCGGCCGGCACCAGCGGTCTCGGCATAGTCGGGGCCGCTTCTTCCATCTTCTTCGCCTATGTCGGCTTCGACGCGGTTTCGACCGCTGCGGAAGAGACGAAGAACCCGCAGCGCAACGTGCCGATCGGCCTGATTGGAAGCCTCGCGCTGTGCACCGTGTTCTACCTGCTCGTCGCAGCCGGCGCGATCGGTGCCATCGGCGCCCAGCCGACCGCGCTGGGCACGCAGCCCGGCTCGGCAGAGTTCACCGCGCAGTGCGCGGCGCTCGCCGCCAAGGGCAGCCAGCCGCTGGTATGCTCGCAGGAAGCGCTGGCGCACGTCCTGCGCTCGATCAACTACACCCGCGCGGGGGACCTCATCGGCCTCGCAGCGAACCTGGCGCTGCCTTCGGTCATCCTTATGATGCTCTACGGTCAGACCCGCATCTTCTTCGTGATGGCGCGCGACGGTCTGTTGCCGGAGAAGCTGGCGACCATTCACCCCAAGTGGAAGACGCCGCACATCGTCACCCTGATCACCGGCGTCTTCGTGGCGATCGCCGCGGCGCTGCTGCCTGTCGGCCAGCTGGCGGACATCTCCAACTCGGGCACGCTCTTCGCGTTCCTGATGGTGTCGGTCGCGGTGCTGATCCTGCGCGTGCGTGATCCGCATCGCCATCGTCCGTTCCGCACACCGCTGGTGTGGGTCGTGGCGCCGATCGCGATCATCGGTTGCGTGACGCTGTTCTTCAACCTGCCGACCGAAGCGATGCTGGTGCTGCCGATCTGGGGCGCGATCGGCCTCGTGTTCTATTTCGCCTACGGCTACCGCAAGAGCCACGTGGGCCGGGGCCTCGTCGAGGTTCACGAGGAGGATACCGACGTGCCTCCGCAGCCGGTGCCGCCGATCTCCTGATCGGCGCGGCAAGCAATTATGAAGGAGGGGAGGGCAGCTTGGTGCTCTCCCCTTTTCTTATGCCCCGCTCATGCCGGTCTATCCCTAGGTTTTCCACAGCTTTGCCGACAGGCGGCAACGAAGTCCGCGTGCACGACTTGTTGGTTGCATGGTCCTTTCCCGCTTCGACCAGTTCGCCTTTGCCGTGCTGCTGGCCGCCTCGTTCGTACTGGTAGGCCTGGCTTGGCTGCATGATCATCCAGAACACGATCCCCGTGCGCCATTGACGCTTGCCGAGCCCGACGGATGGGCAACCGGGCGCAAGTTCGCAGCGCTGCGGTCCAGCCGGGCCGTGTGCCGGGCTTTTCTCGACAGCGCCGGGGTGAATGCGCCTGCACTGCCCGGGGCTGGCAACGGGGCATGTCTCAGAGACGATCGGCAGGTCCTGGGCGCACCAGCGCGCCTTGGGACCCTATTACGTCCTCAGGGCGGTCAGGCGACGTGTGCGGTCGACGCCGGACTTGCCCGCTGGATAAGACATGGCGTGCAGCCTGCCGCAGAGGCGGTATTCCGTCAGAAGGTGGTGCGCATCGAACATCTTGGCACCGCAAGCTGTCGCCGGATCGGCGGCGGTGAACGCGGCAACTGGAGTGAGCATGCCACCGGCAACGCCATCGATATCGCCAGCTTCGTATTGGCGGACGGAAGCCGGATAAGCGTGGCGAAGGATTGGACTGGAAAGGACGCGGCGACGTCGCGCTTCCTGCATGACGTACGGGATGCTGCCTGTCGCAGCTTCTCTACCGTGCTGTCGCCCGACTACAACGCGGCTCATGCCGATCACCTGCATCTCGACCAGGCGAAACGCGCCGGGGGATGGTCAACCTGTCGATGAGTTAGGGGACGCGAAAAGGGAAATGGTGACCCCTACGGGAATCGAACCCGTGTTTCAGCCGTGAAAGGGCCGCGTCCTAGACCGCTAGACGAAGGGGCCATCTGGCCATTTCAAACGACTTTTCCGGAAAAGTCCGGATGGTGACCCCTACGAGAATCGAACTCGTGTTTCAGCCGTGAGAGGGCCGCGTCCTAACCGCTAGACGAAGGGGCCATGAAGCCGTTTTGTTACCTCCCACCGTAACCGATGGTGACCCCTACGGGAATCGAACCCGTGTTTCAGCCGTGAAAGGGCCGCGTCCTAGACCGCTAGACGAAGGGGCCAAACCGGGTTGCGCCGGAGGCAGGACCGGCCCTCTAACGGTGGGTCCAAGGGTGGTCAACCCTTATCTGGAAACTTTTTTGAACCTTTCGTTTCAGTCGCAGAAAGCCGCGTCATCAAGGTGCAGTTCCGCCGCCGGGCGGCTGCCCCAGTCGTCGATCTTCGCACGCCCGGCCAGCCACAGCTTGCGGCCTTGTGCAGCGTGCAGAAGGGCTTGGCCCATCTCGGTTTCGGCGATGCGGAAGGCCATGGCCTTGAACCGTCCGCCGTCGGGTCCGGAAACGATCAGGCGCAAGTGGTCGGCTCCGACGACGTCCGCCTTGACGATGCGGACGGGGCCGACGGCCACGCGCGGGCCGGGCCAGCCCATGCCGTAAGGCCCGGCGCTCTCCAGCGTCTCCACGAGCGAGGGTACGAGGCCGCCGGGGGAAAGAGCCAGATCGAGCAGTACGCTGCGATTGGCGCTCGCGCGGGAGACATCGGCGGCAAGGTGTTCGTCCAGCCATTCCGACAGGGCATCCAGCTTATCCGGCGCAATGGTGAGGCCGCAGGCCATGGCGTGCCCGCCGCCGGCCTCCAGGAAGCCGGCCTCGCGCGCGGCGATGATCGCGGCGCCCAGGTCCACGCCGGGGATCGAGCGGCCGGAGCCCTTGCCGTTACCCGCATCGTCCGCCCCCAGCGCGATGACGAGAGCCGGCTTGCCGGTTTTCTCTTTGATGCGTCCCGCGACGATGCCGATGACACCCGGGTGCCAGCCGTCGCCCGCACAGACGACGACGGAGCGGTTGTGCTGCCGATCGATCTGCGCTTCGGCCATTTCCTGTACAGCCTGTTCAATAGCGCGGCGTTCGTCGTTCAGGCGGGACAACTGCGCGGCGATATCGCGTGCCTCGTCGGCATCGGTCGTGGTGAGGAGGCGAACGCCGAGGGTCGATTCGCCAACACGCCCGCCGGCATTGATGCGCGGGCCGAGCGCGAAACCGAGGTCGCTGCACGTTGGTGCCCGGCCGAGGCGGCTGGCGTCGATGAGTGCCGACATGCCGATGTTGTCGCGCTTGGCCATCACCTTGAGACCCTGTGCCACCAATGCACGGTTCAGGCCGTGAAGGGCGGCGACATCCGCTACAGTTCCGAGTGCCACGAGGTCGAGCAGGGCGAACAGGTCAGGTTCGCGGCGATTTTCGAAGAACCCGCGTTTGCGCAGCGTGCGCACGGTCGCGACGGCCAGGAGAAAAGCGACGCCGACGGCTGCGAGGTGGCCGTGGGAAGCGGCCAGGTCGTCCTCGTCGAGGCGGTTGGGGTTCACCAGCGCAGTGGCGCGGGGCAGTACGGGCGAACACTTGTGGTGGTCGACGACGATGACATCGACACCCGCTTCGTGCGCCATGTCGAGCGCTTCGTGCGCCATCGCGCCGCAGTCCACGGTGACGATCAGGCTGGAGCCTTCGCTCGCGATGCGCACCAGCGCCTCGCCGGAAGGACCATAGCCTTCGAGCAGGCGGTCCGGGATATAGTAGCGAGCGGGATGGCCGAGGGCTCGCATCAAGAGGATCAGCAGCGCCGCGCTCGTTGCGCCGTCGACGTCGTAATCACCGTATACCGTCACGGTCTCGCCCGTCAGCACCGCCTGGGCGAGCCGCTCGGCTGCCGCGTCCATGTCGCGGAATGCCGAGGGGTCGGGCAGGAAGGCGCGAAGGCTGGGATTGCGATGGCGCTCCAGATCCTCGCGAGCGACGCCGCGCGAGAGCAGGAGCTGAGTGACGATATCGTCTTCGAGACCGGCCGGGCCTCTGCCGAGGTCATCGGAGAGGTCCATATTGCCGCCGCGCCAGTGCCAGGCCTTGCCGGTCAGCGAGCGGTCGATCCCGAAGACACAGGCGGATCGTGATTCCATGAGGTCCGCGTTACCGCAGGCGTTGTTCGGCGGGAAGTGGCGGGCCTATGTCGATCCCCGCATTTCGGGCCTGGGTGGCATGCAAGGCGGGCTTCGGGCTATGATGAGGAAAGGCAACAAGGGCTGTTGATTCTCTGCTCGCTATACTCTGGCACAGTCGTACCGGCGCAGCGCGCGCCATGGCCGAGGCGCTGCATCTTGGCGCGGGCGACGATGCGCGCCTGATCACCGTTTCCGAGGTATCTGCCGAGGACTTGCTTGCGGCTTCCGGCTATGTCTTCGTTTGTCCGGAGAACCTGGGTTCGATGACGGGCTTGATGAAGGAGATGTTCGACCGCTGCTATTATCCGCTGCTGGGCCGGGTCGAGGGCAGGCCTTATGCCACGGCGATCGCGGCCGGGTCTGACGGCCGCGGAGCGCAGGCACAGATCGATCGTATCGTCACCGGCTGGCGTCTGCGGCGGGTCGCGGAGCCGCTCATCGTCAACCTCGATGCGCAGACGCCCGAGGCGATACTGGCCGAAAAACATGTGCCGCAGGCGCAACTGGATGCTTGTCGCGATCTCGGCGCTGCGATGGCTGAAGGGCTGCAACTGGGGATTTTCTGAGGAAGGGCTGCACAGTGCCGAATGGACTCGACGCTACGCTGGAAATGATGCCTATTCGCCCGATGCCGCAGCGAGCAGACAGCACCGCAGGGCTGTGCCTGCTCTTCGATCCCGGCGCGCGGCCCGGTGCGGATGCCGTGGCGCGGCTTATGGAGGCATCGGCCGTTTCCGGCTTGCCTGCCAGCATCAGCCATCGTCCAGCGCCGGAGGCGGGATGGCTGGAACTGTTGGCCAGCGGCCTGACTTTCGACCTCGTCGGGCTCGATCCGGGTGCTCCGGGGCGGATGGTCGAGGCGCAGCAGCGGTTCGGGTTCGCTGACGATGCCGTGCCGAGCAGGGGCGAGTGCATCGAACTGGTTCCATCGGGGCACATCATCTCTGGTGCAGGTCTGCAGCCCGTTCTGCGCACGATGATGGGACTGGCGGCGAACCTCGTGCTCGATCTTCCGGTCCGCGCGGTCGGCTGGGGGCCTGCGCAGACATGGATGGATCCCCGCTATTTCTGCCGCACAGTGCTCAACTGGCTTGGCGGCGGGGCTTTCCCGGCGCTTGGTCTGACGGCGCTGCATACCGCCGAGGACGGCAGCCTCATAAGCCGGGGGCTTGCACATTTCACCGGGCAGGAAATGCAGCTTGAAGGACGTCCTGACGAAACGGCGGCCGATACCGGAAAACTTGCGGTCCGGGTGATCGACCAACTTGTCCGCCGGGGCCGCATTGCCGAGCCTCTGCGGATCGATGCCGGCGGGAAGGCGCTACTCGTCGAGCCGTCGCAGGTGGGCAAACTCGTGCTGGTATGGCGTGAGGACGAGGGCTGAGCGCACTCAGGCGATACCTCTCCTTCCGCGCCGTCAATCGAAGCGACGCACCTGGCTACGATCCCGGCCTGCAGCGTCACCACCTGCTGCCGCGGCAACTGCTTGGGCAGGCGGCGTTCGCGCGGATGCTGGAGAGCATCGGCGGGCACCGCCATCGGTTCGAGGACTTTCGCGAGAACGGGTTGCTGCTGCCTTGTGACGAGCCCGCCGCGCTACGCATGGGCCTGCCGCTGCATCGCGGGCCGCACCGGCTCTACAGCGCGCTGGTGGTCGAGCGGGTGGGGCAGATCGAGAGCAGCTGGGCGACAATGCGCGACAAGGATCCACAAGGAGCGGCAGTGCAGGCCCATATGCGGCTGGATCTGCTGCAGCGGGCGTTGCGGCGCTACCTTCTGGACGGGCAGCGGCGGCGGTTGAAACTGAACCGCCGCGATCCGTCGGGCGGGGGCGTGGACTTCACCGAGCTTGACGCGATGGTTGACGCGCTATGGGGTTCCACGCGTGCCGCCGTGGCGCCGCTCGCTCAGTCCATGCCGGTGCGGGTGCGCAGTTCGTCCTTCGCCGACTGATACTGTGCGGTAAGCACCTCCACGCGATCCGCGACGGTCTCGATCGAGCGGATGGCTCCGATCCCCTGTCCGGCGCCCCAGATGTCCTTCCAGGCCTTCGCAGCGGTATTGCCGCCCGAGCCGAAATCCATCTGGTCCTTGCTCCCTTCCGGAAGATTGTCGGGGTCCATGCCGGCCGCGACGATGGACGGGCGCAGGTAGTTCCCATGAACGCCGGTGAACAGGCTGGAATTCACGATATGGGAGGCGTGGCCATCGACGATCGCCTGCTTGTAGGCCTGATCCGCATTGGCTTCCGTCGTGGCGATCCACGGTGTGCCGATATAGGCGAAGTCCGCGCCCATAGCCTGCGCGGCAAGGATCGAGCGTCCGTTCGCGATCGCCCCTGAAAGCGCCACCGGACCCTCGAACCAGCTACGTATCTCCTGCATCAGCGCGAAGGGGGACTGCGGCCCGGCATGGCCGCCCGCTCCGGCCGCGACCGCGATCAGGCCGTCCGCGCCCTTTTCCACGGCCTTGCGGGCGAACATGTCGTCGATCACGTCGTGCAGGACCATGCCGCCCCAGCCGTGCACCGCCGCGTTGACTTCCACGTTGGCGCCGAGCGAGGTGATGACCAGCGGCACCTTCCACTTCTCCAGCACCGCAAGGTCTTCCTCCAGCCGCGTGTTGGTGCGGTGGACGATGAGATTGACCGCGAAAGGCGCGGCGCAGTCCCGGGTTTCCTCGGTGATACGGTGGAGCCATTCGTCGAGCTGGCTTGTGGGCCGGGCATTGAGCGCTGGAAAGCTGCCGACGATCCCGCTGCGCACTTGTGCGATGACCAGCTCCGGATTGGAGACGATGAACATCGGCGCCGCGATCACGGGCAGGCGCAGAGATTTGGACAGCGCGGGAAGGGGCATCTCGTCTCCGTTTAATCGTTCGATTAAATCATCGCATAATCCGGTCCATCCATGGTGTCGAGTGCAGACCGCCGTACCGCCCCCGCGTTTCTGGCGGACGCAGGCGTGACGTTCGCCGGCGACTGAAATAGACACCACTGTCGATTAACAGGCGGAAGCGGAGAAGGAGCACACCATGTCGGATATCGGGGAAGCCACGTTCGATTGTTCGGACATCGACCAGTATCTCGGCACCGTCATCGACAGTTCGCCGATCCGCGAGCCGCTGGGGAACAACGACATCCGGCGCTGGGTGCAGGCCATGCACTATCCGAACCTCGCCCATTACGACCCGGCCTTCGCGGCCGCGAGCCGCTGGGGCAAGCTGGTGGCGCCGCAGAGTTTTCCGATCGTGATGGACGACAGCCACGGCACGTCGTCCTCCTGCATGGGCGGCATCGCCGAATCGCACCTGCTGTTCGGTGGCGATGAGTTCTGGCACTACGGCCCGCGCGTGTTCGGCGGCGATACCATCACCAACGAGCGCATTCCCTACGACTACAGCGTCAAGGACACCGGGTTCGGACCGACCTGCTTCCAGCGCGGTGACAACTATTACCGCAACCAGCACGGCGAACTGATCGCCAAGCAGCGTTCGACCGCCATCCGCTACCGCGCGGCGGCAGGCGGCGCGCGCGTCGATACCTCCGAGTTCGAGGAGCCGGAATGGACCGATGCCGAGATCGAGAAGCTCGAGGAGCGCAAGTTCGGCTGGATCAGGATGCTGCACGATCTGGGCCATGGCGAACGCTGGTGGGATGACGTGAATATCGGCGACCAGCTTCCCGAGCGCGTGTTCGGACCCCACACCGTCGCCAGCTTCACGACGGAATGGCGCTCGTACCTGTTCACGGTATGGGGCACCCTCGATCGCCGCACGATCGACCTGGAGGCTCTCGGCTTCACCAAGGAAATGGCGGGTCACGAGAACGACCCGGTGATGGAGCGGATCAATCCGGAACTCACTGACGGCGCGTACTACGGCCCGTCGCGCGGACACTTGTTCCCCAAATATGCGCGCAAGATCGGTATGCCGCGCGCCTACGGCTACGGCGCCTCGATGGGGGCGTGGGTGACCGACTATCTCGCCGGCTGGGCAGGCGAATGGGGCATGGTGGTGCACTCGACCGCCAATTATCGCGGTCCTGCCCTTAGCGGCGACGTCACCATCCAGACCGCCGAAGTGGTCGACAAGATGGTAGACGAGGACGGGCGCCATATGGTTCAGGTCAAGCACCTCATGCAGAATCAGAAGGGCGTCAAGATGTGCATGGGCGTGGCCGAGATCGAACTGCCCAAGAAGAAGTGACGCGAAAGGAGGCGGCCCCGGCATGGGCCGCCTCCTCCCCCCGTCGCGTCACCGCAGCAGGGTCGCAGCGTGTCCTCCCTGGGGGAGGGCAACAGAGCGGAAGGACACGCGGACCTTCATCTCAATTGCCGGTGCTTCCTCCCAGTAATCCGCCAAGCAGTCCGGTGACGGGGGCCAGTGCGCCGCCACCCGAACCTGTCGTTCCGCCCAACAATCCTCCGCTGACGTTTCCGGTCAGGGTGCCGCTCAAGCTGACGTTCAGCGTGCCGACGACACCGTTCACCAGCCCCGTGACGGGCGCCAGGACATCGCCCGATCCGCCGCCGCCGGTAGCTGTGCCAAGCAGTCCGGTGACGAGCCCGGTGACCGGCGCGAGGGCTGAACCTGCGCCGCCGCTGCCCCCACCGCCGATGCCGCCCCCGACGCTCCCCACCACCGGGCCGACAGCCCCGTTCAGGGCGTCGAGCACCGGCGAGGCGACGGAGTTCACCACGCCCGGCACAGGGGCCACGACCGGTGAAAGTCCGTTGGTCAGTTGCGTGACCCCGTTGCCGACCTGCTCGCCGAGCAAAGCACCGGCGAGGTTGCCCACCGGCGCAAGCCCCTGCGCCACGCCGTCGGCCGTGGTCGGCAAAGTCACATCGACAACCTTGCCGTCCGATAGCACATCGGCCGTGAGCAGGGTTCCGGAGACGAGCCCGGAATCCTCGGACAGTACGTTAGCACCGATGAGCGTGCCGCTCGTGCTCGGACCGGTCAGGGCATTGTTGCCCAGATCCAGACCTACGAGCGGCCCGGTGTACGTCGGCGCCGGGCCGGAGCCGCCACCTGGCAGCGCGCCGGTCAGGCCATCTACCAGACCGCCAAGCTGTCCGGAAACCGGGGCAAGCAGTCCGCCTTGGCCCAATACCGGCGCCAGCACTCCATCGACCGTGCCCAGCAATGGATTGGTCACTTGGCTGACCGTTGAGGTGACCACAGCCACGGTCGGCGAAAGTCCATCCGTGACGCTGTTGACGGTGGAGCCGACCTGAGGCCCCAGCAGCGCCCCGGCAATGGCGCCCACCGGAGCCAGCGCTTCCTGTGTCGCCTGCGGTGTGGTGGGCAGCGTAACCGCTATGGCCTTGCCGTCACCGCTGAGGACATCGACGGCGAGGCCGCTGGTGGACTGCCCTGCGGCGGGCGGCGCCACGTTGACGTCGACCAATGTGCCCGAGCCGCTCGGCCCGAGGATCGAAGTGCCGCCAATTGCTACTCCTACGGCCGAACCGGTGTAGCTGGTGGTCGTGGGGGTCGGCGTCGGGGAAGGCGTCGGTGTTGGTGCCGGGGTGGGTGTGGGGCTCGGTGAGGGCGTAGGTCCCGGTGTGGGTGAGGGGCTGGGGCTGGGGCTGGGGCTGGGGCTGGGGGTGGGCGTCACACCGGAGCCGGGGTTGAAACCTGTCCCATCGGCGCAAGCGCCCAGCAGAAGAAGGGGGATCGCCGCCGCACCCATGAGGGTTTGCCGGAAAGATCGCGGTGAATTGATCGACATGGTGTTGCCTCCGTAAAATACTCCGTAGGCAAGGCGTTAAGCCTGTTGGGCGCGGAGGCCGCGGATAGACGGAGCCGTGTCGATCGTTTGTGCCGATGCTCATGGAACTGGTTAGATGCCGCCGTTATGAAATCCGGGCTACAGCTTCGGAAATCCGGAATGCGGACCGCGTATCCCTACGCAACGCTGGTTTCCTGCTATTTTGCGATCACGCAATGCTGCACACAGGACACGCAAAAGGGGGCAAAGCGATTTGCCGCCATACCGGCTGCAACTTCCCTCCCGGTCGCTAGAGATGCTTTTTCCGGATTCATGAAAAAGCCCGACCGTTGCCGGCCGGGCCTTTCCTGAAAGCGATGCCGAAAAGGGATCAGGCCGCGTTGGCGGCGCTCAGAACGGCGCGCACGCTGGCGGTGGCGACGTCCTCGTCGATGCCCACGCCCCATACGGTGCGACCGTCGGGCAGGGCGCATTCGACGTAGGCCGCGGCGCGGGCGTCCGTGCTCTTGCCCATCGAGTGCTCGGCATAGTCCTTGACGTCCAGCTGCACGCCGAAGCTCTCGGCCAGCGTCGCGGTGACGGACGAGATCAGGCCGTTGCCCTTGCCGGACACTGACTGCTCCTTGCCCTCGACGCCGATCTTGCCCGCGAAGACGCGGGTGTTGTCCGGCCCCTTGGCCTCATCCCAGTCGATCAGCTGGAAGCGCTGCTCGCCGCTCAGGCGGTAGGCCTTCTGGAACACGTCCCAGATGTCGCCCGCCTGCAGTTCGCGGCCGAGTTCGTCAGCCAGTTCCTGTACGTGCTTGGAGAAGTGGGCCTGCATCCGCTTGGGCAGCTTGAGGCCCTGGTCCTGCTCGATCACCCAGGCGAAGCCGCCCTTGCCGGACTGCGAGTTGACGCGGATCACCGCCTCGTAGCTGCGACCCAGATCGGCGGGGTCGATCGGCAGATAAGGCACCGACCAGATCTGGTCGTTGCGCTTCTCCTGCGCGGCGAAACCCTTCTTGATCGCGTCCTGGTGCGAGCCCGAGAACGCCGTGAACACCAGTTCGCCGCCGTAGGGGTGACGTTCCGCGACCTTCAACTGGTTGCAGTACTCGACCGTCTGGATCACCTCGTCGATGTCCGAGAAGTCCAGTTCGGGGTTTACGCCCTGCGTGTACATGTTCATCGCCACGGTCACGAGGCAGCAGTTGCCGGTGCGCTCGCCGTTGCCGAACAGGCAGCCCTCGACGCGGTCGGCGCCGGCCATCAGGCCCAGTTCCGCCGCCGCGACGCCGGTGCCGCGATCGTTGTGCGTGTGCAGCGAGATCACCGCCGCATCGCGGTTCGGCAGGTTGCGGCAGAAGTACTCGATCTGGTCCGCGTAGATGTTCGGCGTCGCAGCCTCCACCGTTGCGGGCAGGTTGAGGATGATCGGGTTCTCGGGCGTGGGCTTCAGGATTTCCATCACCGCCTCGCAGCACTCGATCGAGAAATCGAGTTCGGCGGTCGAGAAGGTCTCCGGGCTGTACTCGAAGTGCCACTTGGTCTGCGGGTACTTCGCCGCCTGATCGCGCATGATCTTCGCGCCGGTCTCTGCAATGCCGCGAATCTCGTGGCGCTCCATGCCGAACACGACGTTGCGCCACAGGGGCGAGACGGCGTTGTAGAGGTGGACGATGCCCGCATGCACGCCGGCCAAGCTCTCGAACGTACGTTCGATCAGGTCCTGCCGCGACTGGGTCAGCACCTGCACCAGCACGTCCTCGGGGATGCGATCCTGATCGACGAGGCCGCGGATGAAGTCGAACTCGGTCGCGCCGGCGCTCGGGAAGCCGACCTCGATTTCCTTGAGGCCGACTTTCACCAGCAGGTCGAAGAAGCGGTTCTTCTTCTCCGCGCCCATCGGGTCGATCAGCGCTTGGTTGCCGTCACGCAGGTCGGTGGAGAGCCAGCGGGGCGCCTTGGTGATGACCTGCGAGGGCCACTGGCGGTTCGGCAGGTCGATCTGCGGGAAGGGGCGATACTTGACCGAAGGGTCTTTCAGCATGGTCATGGGGTATTCTCGCTCGGTAATTCGTCTGCAGGCAATGTCGGTTCAGGTCCCCTTGAGCGCCGAGCGCGCCGCAGGCCGACGCACTACTTCACGCCCAAGGGCGGATAAGTCGCAGGGTAAGGCCGAGCAGAAGGGTCATGCCCTCGCCTATGGGCACGCGCGCGCGCCGTGTAAAGAGGCAATGCGGGGACGGCGGCGCAATTTCGCGCGCCGTCGCCGATATGGGCTTGCCGAATGTTGCGCCGGGATCAGGAGCAGTAGAAGCGTTTGATCGCGCCGCTCTCGTCCACGTCGACGTTGAGGCGTTCGGCGCGGTAGTCCATCGTTACCGCCATGCCGGGTTTGATCACGCGGATCGGCTTGTCGCCGCGCTTCGACTGGATGGCGGCGATCGTGGCATCGGTGGCGGGCTGGCCGACATAGCTGGCGAACTGATCGGCGCCGCAGGTCGGTTCGACTTCCGCAGCAGGGGGCGGGGCGGCTTCAGGCGGGGTCTGCGTGGCGCAGGCGGCCAGCGTCATGGCCATGGCTACGGGGGCGATGAAGGCTTTGGGGGACATGGGTGCTCTCCTTTCCCGGCGCGCTAACCTAGCGAAGCTGAACGAGGACGCAACGCGCTATCCGGCGCAGGCGAAGAACACCGTATGCACCTGTTCGCCGTTATGATCGTAGATCGTGAAACGGCGCTGCTTGCGGCAGGTGCGGGTATAGGCATCGACCATCGCCACCGTTGCCTCGTTGAGCGGCGAGGAGGGCAGGGGCGTCTGCGCAACCACGGTCTCCGGACGGGCGGCGAGGATACGGCGCACTTCGCGCCGTTCGTCGAGGCCGGTCCACTCGCGCCCCTCGTAGAGATGCGGCGAAAAGGCGAGCGGGCTGACCGGATCGGCGCCGATCTTGGCATAGAGATAGTTCGGCGCGCCCCATACGAGGAGGCGCTTCTGCGGCGTCTCCCTATCGACGTAGCCGACCAGCGCTGCGGCAGCGGGCCGGGCACGCCAGCGGTCGTGCAAGTGGAAGGTGCCGGACAAGGCAAGGCTCAGCCCGACCACCGCGATGAGGCCCGGCCAGACCGGGCGGCGATGCGCGAAGTACCCGGCGCACAGGATCGCCAGCGGTGCGAGCGCCGACTGTGCGTAATGCACGTAGATGTTGGGGAACGAGAATATCAGCGCCAGCGCGACGAATGCCCAGAGCGCGACCAATCGCGCGATGGGACGTTGCTCTCGCTGCCGGTGCAGCGCGTGGAGCCCGATCCCGGAGAAGACCATTGGAATGCCCAGCATCCCCGCCATCGTGAAAATCCGCTGCACCCGGATAGCCGGGTCGGCATAGCCGCGCGCGAAGTTGGAGGTGGCTATCGCGTTCCACAAGTCGGCAAAGTGCCCGTCCATCCAGTAGAACAGCCCGGTCGCCAGCATCGGCAGGCTACCTGCGAGCGCCAGCAGCCCGGCCCTCCAGGCGACGCCGATGACGGATCGGCCGCTCCGGGCGAGCAACAGGATCGCCGTCAGTCCGAACAGCGCGCCTTCCAGCGCCACCGTCTGCTTGATCGCGATTCCCATCCCGGCGCAGAAGAATCCTGTTAGCAACCCTGCGTCGATGCGCCCTTCGCGCAAGCGATCGAAGCGCGAGAGGAGCAGCCATGCCGCAGCGATGATCAGCGTGTTGAAGAAGACTCCCGCTTCCAGATTGTCGCCCTCGAAGCGGCTGAGCAGCGCGAGATAGGAGAGGGCCGCGAGCATCGCGCTGCCCGGCGTTGCGATCATCCGGGCGATGCGGTTGACGCCGTAGGCCCCCAGCGCCGCCGAGAGCGTGGCCACCAGTTGGTAGGCCAGCATCGTTGGCGAGACGAGAGCGATCGCCGTGAAGATCAGGTAGAGTAGCGGCCCCTTGCGATCCCAGATATCGACGTAAAGCAGGTCGCCCTTGGCCAGCCGCTCGCCGACGAGGGCATAGAACTGGTCGTCGATGCCGAAATTCCACTCGCCCCATGCCGGGCAGCGGATGAGGGCAGCAAAGGCGAGCAGGCAAGTGAACTGGGCAAGGCGGCTGTCGGCGACGATGCGTGCAAGGCGTCCCACGCGTCCGGCATCCGGTGCCTCCATCCTCATGCCCGCCATCGAAATCCCCGCAAATTCACGGGGCTTCATAGTCAAGAAAGTCTTACCATTTGGCGAATGCCGACAACGAGCCGGTGCAGTGGACGTTTCGCAAGGTGGGGCGATAAAACCCAGCTTCCAACCCCGCGCAGGCTGAGCTTGTCGAAGCCCCCTGAGACATGGCGCTGTGCCTCCCATCCTTCGACAAGCTCAGGATGAGCGGGGTGCGTGGAGCAAAAGCAAAGGGCGCCGCCGGTTTCCCGGCGACGCCCTTTGCTTTTGCCTATCCGCGAAGATCAGCCTTCGACGTGCTCGGCAAGCACGGTCAGGCCCGCGTCACCCATTTCGGCGAAGCCGCCGGTGATGCGGATTTCCTCGGGCGCGCCGTTCTCGGTCTTGTAGACCTTCAGGGCGCCATCGGCGATCGTCGACATGAAGGGCGCGTGGCCCGCCAGCACGCCGAACTCGCCTTCGGTGCCGGGGACGACCACCATGTGGACGTCCTCGGAACGGACCAGCTTCGCAGGCGTGACGAGTTCGAAGTGCAGGGGCATATCAGGCGTCCGCCGCCAGCTTCTTGGCCTTCTCGACCGCTTCGTCGATGCCGCCGACCATGTAGAACGCGGCTTCCGGCAGGTGGTCGTACTCACCGTCGACGACGGCCTTGAACGACTTCACGGTGTCTTCCAGCTGGACGAACTTGCCCGAGATGCCGGTGAAAACTTCCGCGACGTGGAACGGCTGCGAGAGGAACTTCTGGATCTTGCGGGCGCGGGCGACCGTGACCTTGTCCTCTTCCGACAGCTCGTCCATGCCGAGAATGGCGATGATGTCCTGCAGCGACTTGTACTTCTGCAGGGTTTCCTGGACGCGGCGGGCAGTCTGGTAGTGCTCGGCACCGACGATGCGCGGCTCGAGAACGCGCGAGGTCGAGTCGAGCGGGTCGACGGCCGGGTAGATGCCCAGCTCCGAGATGGCGCGGTTCAGCGTGGTCGTCGCGTCAAGGTGCGCGAACGAGGCGGCCGGCGCCGGGTCGGTAAGGTCGTCCGCGGGAACGTAGATCGCCTGGACCGAGGTGATCGAACCCTTGGTGGTCGAGGTGATGCGCTCCTGCAGCGCGCCCATGTCGGTCGACAGGGTCGGCTGGTAGCCCACGGCCGAAGGAATACGGCCCAGCAGTGCCGACACTTCTGCACCTGCCTGCGTGAAGCGGAAGATGTTGTCGACGAAGAACAGGACGTCCTGGCCTTCCTGGTCGCGGAAGTATTCGGCCATGGTCAGACCCGACAGGGCGACGCGGGCGCGGGCGCCCGGGGGCTCGTTCATCTGGCCGAAAACGAGGGCGACCTTGGAACCTTCCGAGGTGGCGTTACCTTCGGCGTCCTTGGCGATGACGCCGGCGTCGAGGAACTCGTGGTAGAGGTCGTTGCCCTCACGGGTACGCTCACCGACGCCCGCGAAGACCGAGACGCCGCCGTGGCCCTTGGCGATGTTGTTGATCAGTTCCTGGATGAGAACCGTCTTGCCCACGCCCGCGCCGCCGAACAGGCCGATCTTGCCGCCCTTGGCGTAAGGGGCGAGAAGGTCGATGACCTTGATGCCGGTGACCAGGATCGACGCTTCGGTCGACTGGTCGATGAAGGCGGGAGCCTCGGCGTGGATCGGCGAGAACATGTCCGAGCCGATCGGGCCGCGCTCGTCGATCGGGTCGCCGACGACGTTCATGATGCGGCCGAGGGTCTTGGGGCCGACCGGCACCGAGATCTGCTTGCCGGTGTTGGCGACGGCCTGACCGCGGGTCAGGCCGTCGGTGCCGTCCATCGCGATGGTGCGCACGGTGTTCTCGCCGAGGTGCTGGGCGACTTCGAGAACCAGCTTCTGGCCGTTGTTCTCGGTCTCCAGCGCGGAGAGGATGGCGGGCAGTTCGCCTTCGAAGGTCACGTCGACGACAGCGCCGATGACCTGGCTGATCTTGCCGGTAGTGGTGAGGTTGAGCACGGGTGCAGTGGCCATTTCGGTTTCCTTAGCCTGCGGTTCTTAGAGCGCTTCCGCGCCCGCGATGATTTCGACGAGTTCGGTGGTGATCGCAGCCTGGCGGGTGCGGTTGTAGACGATCGTCAGCTTCTTGATGAGGTCGCCGGCATTGCGCGTGGCGTTGTCCATCGCCGTCATCGACGCACCCTGTTCGGACGCGGCGTTCTCCAGCAGCGCGCCGAAGAGCTGGGTCTTCAGATAGCGCGGGAGCAGGGCGGCGAGGATTTCCTCCTCATCGGGCTCGTATTCGGTGACCGCGTCGGCAGTCTGGGCAACGGCCTTGGGGGCCGGGACCGGGATGATCTGCTGGTCGGTCGGTTCCTGCAGCAGCGCCGAACGGAACTTCGAGTAGAACAGGTGCGCCACGTCGAACTTGCCCGCCTCGTACATCGCGACGAGTTCGTCGGCGACGCGCTCGGCTTCGTCGTAACCGGGGTTACGCACGTCCGAGGTGTCGAACATGTGGGCGATCTGGTTCGGGTGCTCGCGGCGGATCACCGCGCGGCCCTTGCGGCCCACGAGGTAGAACAGCACGGCCTTGCCCTGCGCCTGCAGATCACGCGCCTTGGCGAGGGCCGCCTTGACGATGTTCGAGTTGAACGCGCCGCACAGGCCCTTGTCCGAGTTCGCGACGACGAGCAGGTGCACCTTGTCGCTGCCGGTTCCGGCGAGCAGCTTGGGGCTGTTATCGGAGACGGTGATCTTCGACGCCAGCGATCCCATCACTTCGGCGAGACGCGCCGCGTAAGGGCGAGCGTCTTCCGCGGCGGCCTGCGCCTTGCGCAGCTTGGCCGCGGCGACCATCTGCTTGGCCTTGGTGATCTTCTGGGTCGACTTGACCGAGTTGATGCGGCCTTTGAGTTCCTTGAGCGAAGCCACTCGTTGTTCCTCGTTGCGTCGTCCCGGATCTGGTCCGGGACCGGTGGCAGTCTTTACGCTTGGCCGTTGAGGGCTGCTTCAAGACCGCCTGCGATCCCGGCTTTCGCCGGGATGACGGTTTAACTTAAGCGAACTGCTTGGCGAAGGCGTCGAGCGCGGCCTTGGTCTTGCTCTTGGCTTCGTCGCCGAAGTCCTTGGTCGAGCGGATCAGCGCCAGCACATCGGCATGTTCCGAGTGCATGTAGCTGAGCATCTCGGCCTCGTACTCGGTGACCTTCGAGACCGGCAGGGCGTCGAGGTAGCCGTTGGTGCCGGCGAAGATCGACACGGTCTGCTCTTCGAAGGCGAGCGGCGAGAACTGCTTCTGCTTGAGCAGTTCGGTCAGGCGCGCACCGCGGTTGAGCAGCTTCTGGGTCGAGGCGTCGAGGTCCGAACCGAACTGGGCGAATGCCGCCATTTCGCGGTACTGCGCCAGCTCCAGCTTGATCGAACCGGCGACCTTCTTCATCGCCTTGGTCTGGGCTGCACCACCGACGCGCGACACCGACAGACCCACGTTGATGGCCGGACGGATGCCCTGGTAGAACAGGCCGGTTTCAAGGAAGATCTGGCCGTCGGTGATCGAGATCACATTGGTCGGGATGTAGGCCGAAACGTCGCCAGCCTGCGTCTCGATGACGGGAAGGGCGGTCAGCGAACCGGCACCGTTCTCGTCGTTGAGCTTGGCTGCGCGCTCCAGCAGGCGGCTATGGAGGTAGAACACGTCGCCGGGGTAGGCTTCGCGGCCCGGCGGGCGACGCAGAAGGAGCGACATCTGGCGGTAGGCGACGGCCTGCTTGGAAAGGTCGTCGTACACGATGACGGCGTGCATGCCGTTGTCGCGGAAGAATTCGCCCATCGCGGCGCCGGTGTAGGGCGCGAGGTACTGCAGCGGAGCCGGCTCCGAAGCGGTCGCGGCGACGACGATGGAGTATTCCATCGCGCCGTTCTCTTCGAGCTGACGCACGATCTGCGCGACGGTCGAGCGCTTCTGGCCGACGGCGACGTAGATGCAGTAGAGCTTCTTGCCCTCGTCGTCGCCCTGGTTCGCTTCCTTCTGGTTGATGAAGGTGTCGATGGCGACGGCGGTCTTGCCGGTCTGGCGGTCACCGATGATCAGCTCGCGCTGGCCACGGCCGACGGGAACGAGAGCGTCGATCGCCTTCAGGCCGGTCTGCACGGGCTCGTGCACCGACTTGCGCGGGATGATGCCCGGAGCCTTCGATTCGACGCGGGCGCGCTTGTCGGCAATGATCGGGCCCTTGCCGTCGATCGGGTTGCCGAGCGCGTCGACCACGCGGCCGAGCAGGCCCTTGCCGACGGGAACGTCGACGATGGTGCCGGTACGCTTGACGCTGTCGCCTTCCTTGATCTCGGCGTCCGAGCCGAAGATCACGACGCCGACGTTGTCGGCTTCGAGGTTGAGGGCCATGCCCTGCACGCCGTTCGAGAATTCGACCATCTCGCCGGCCTGGCAGTTGTCGAGGCCGTGGATGCGGGCGATGCCGTCACCGACCGACAGAACCGAACCGACTTCCGAAACCTGGGCTTCGGTGCCGAAGCTGGCGATCTGGTCCTTGATGACCTTCGAGATTTCTGCTGCGCGGATATCCATTGTTCTGCCTTTCTTAGCCCTTCATGGCCTGGGCGAGCGAATTGAGACGGGTGCGGATCGAGCTGTCGATGCGCTTGGAACCGATGGTGACGACGAGGCCGCCGAGCAGTTCCGGATCGACGCTGGTCTTGATCTTGACCTTGCGACCCTCACGCACTTCCAGCTTCTGGCGAAGCTGTTCGACCTGTTCGTCGGAAAGCGCGTGGGCGGATGCGACTTCGGCCGTCGCTTCGCCGCGCTGGGCGGCGGCGATGCTGGCGAAGGCGCGGATGATCTCGGGCAGGGCCGACAGGCGGCGATTGCCTGCCAGAACGCCGAGGAAGTTCTTCGTGAGCGGCGATGTGCCGAGCACGCCCGCGACCGCTTCGATCGCCTTGGCGGCGGCATCGCGGCTGATCTGCGGATTGCGAATCAGCGCGGCAAGCTCGTCGCTCTCGCGCAGGGCCTGGCCGAGGTTGTCGAGGTCGTTCTCAACGGCCGAAACCGAGCCGTTCTCGCTCGCGAGATCGAACAACGCCGAAGCGTAGCGTCCCTGCAAGCTGGCCTTGATGCCTCCGGAATTCTCCACGCCTGTCCTATCCTTACATCGCAGGTGGGTTCGGGTCGGGGACGCAACAACAGCGCGTGCTCCCCCAGCCCGCTGACGGGGCGCGCATAGCGACGATACCGTTACAACGCAAGGTGCCCCTTTGACCCTGGGGACAAAGGACAGGTAAGCCGTTTAAAAGCAAGTGGCGGGAAGCCTCCTTGCGATGCAGTGTGCAATGTCGGGCACGAATTCGCTGCGGAGTATTCCGACGACCCATCGAATCGAGGGTCTGGCCCGGCCCGTGCCGCCAGTTGTATTACGGCCGACAGCCGGAGAACTTGGGCGAAAGGATGCCTCGGTGCATGGCCGTTGATGCCGATCGGTGCTTCTTTGCAGCGTTACTCTGGACGATGCAGACGGCGCAGCGATGCTGGCCATTATGCGATGGCTCGAGCTGAGGCGCCGTCCTTTCGCGGCGAACCGCCGATGCGATATGTCGTTCGACCGCATCGCGCAGTGCGGACCCGTTGGCGGAATGTCGCGCGTCGCCGCAGGGTGGACACTTTGCCATGTTATCCGGTTCACCAGCTGCGCGGATGAAATGGAAAGTTCCAATTGCCGGGCAGCGAAAGGGCACCGACTTCCGGCTTCCGCTCGACAGTCATCGAAACTTCCGCTTCAAGCCTCGGTGCAGGAGCGGGGCCCCGTATGACAAACGCTATCGATGAAGCAGGGCAGGAACGCGGCAAACGGCGGCCGTTTCGCCGCTTTCTTGCGCATCCACTGATGCTTCTGCCGATCGGCGTGGTTCTGGTCGCTCTTGGCGCGATCCTGCCGGGCATCGCCATCAATGCGCTTCATATCGATCGTTCCTCGCCGCTGCGGGCGCTCTCGGGCTTGCTGGTCGGGATTTGCGGACTGCTGGCTTATCATGCCTTCCAGCGCTGGATCGTGCGGGAGCCGCGCGACGGCGTCCGGCCCGGGCGCGCCGGAGGAGAACTGGCAGCGGGCGTGCTGGGCGGTGTGATCCTGTTCAGCCTTGTCGTGGGAGCGGTCGCACTGCTTGGAGGGCTTTCGATCGTCGGGTTGCGAGGCACGGGCGACTTGTGGGTCTGGTTCGGGATCGCATTCTATAGCGGTATGGTGGAGGAGGCCGTGTTCCGCGGCGTCATCCAGCGCCAGCTCGAGGCAGTTTTCGGAACATGGGCGGCGTTGGCGGTGACGTCCGCGTTCTTCGGATTCGCCCACCTCATGAATCCCGGTGCCAGCTTGTTTGCCGCCTTCGCCATCGCCTGCGAGGCGGGGATTCTGCTGGGTGCGGCCTATCTTGTAACACGGCGGCTGTGGGCGCCGATCGGGCTGCACATGGGCTGGAACTTCACGCAGGGGTGGATCTGGTCGATCCCCGTTTCCGGGGGAGGGACGCCGCGCGGGCTGGTGGAGACGCGCCTCAGCGGGCCTGAACTGCTGACCGGCGGGGCGTTCGGGCTCGAAGCCTCGGGCGTGGCGCTGGTGGTGGCGACGATCGCAGGCGTCGCCCTGCTGAGATACGCCTACCGCAAGGGGGAGTTCATGCCGCCGCGCTGGAAGCAGGGTCAGACGAACGAATAGGGATCGATGTCGATGTTCACGCGCACCCCGCGCGGGAACTCGAGCGGATCGAGCCATTCGCGCAAGGTTTTCTGCAGTTCCGCCGAGCGGCGCGCGTTGATCAGCAGGCGGAAGCGATGGCGGCCACGCAGCAGGGAGAGCGGCGCGGGGGCAGGGCCGAGCACCAGCATGTCCGGCAGGTTCGGCGCTGTCCCGCCGATCGCGCGGGCGGCGGATAGCGCCTCGGCCTGATCCTCCGAACTGACGATGATCGCGGCCCAACGCCCGAAGGGCGGCGCCCCGGCGTCGCGGCGGGCTTCGGTCTCGGCGGCATAGAAGGCGTCGCGGTCGCCGTTGGCCAGGGCGGCGATGACGGCGGCTTCGGGGTGGCGGGTCTGGATGAGAACTTCGCCAGGCTTTTCGCCGCGACCGGCGCGGCCGGCTACCTGGGCGATCTGCTGGTAAGTCCTTTCACCGGCTCGCAAATCTCCGCCTTCGAGGCCGAGGTCGGCGTCGACCACGCCCACCAGCGTCAGGTCGGGGAAGTGGTAGCCCTTGGTCACCAGCTGGGTGCCGATGATGACGTCGATCGCCTTGTTTTCCGCCATCGCCACGAATTCGCCGATCGCGGTAGGCGTGTTCATGGTGTCCGATGTAACCAGCGCGGTGCGCGCTTCGGGCAGGATTTCCGCCACTTCGTCGGCGATGCGCTCCACCCCGGGGCCGCAGGCGACGAGGCAGTCGCCGGTGCCGCAGTCGGGGCAGGCTTCCGGCACGGGTGTCTCATGGCCGCAATGGTGGCAGGTTAACCTCTTGGAAAACCTGTGTTCTACCAGCCATGCCGTGCAGTTGGGGCACTGGAAGCGGTAGCCGCAGTTGCGGCACAGGGTCAGCGGCGCATAGCCCCGTCGGTTGAGGAACAGCAGAGACTGCTCGCCCTTGGCCAGCCGGTCCTTCATCGCCTCCACCAGCCTCGGTGCGATCCAGCGGCCGCGTTCGGGGGCCTCTTCGCGCAGGTCGAGGATGTTGATCGCGGGCAATGTCGCGCCGCCGAAGCGCGAGGGCAGGTCAATCTTGCGATAGACCCCGGCTTCGGCCAGTTGCATCGATTCCAGCGCCGGGGTGGCGCTGGCGAGAACTATCGGAATTCCTTCGAATTTCGCGCGCATCACGGCCACGTCACGGGCGTTGTAGCGCACCCCGTCGTCCTGCTTGAACGAGATTTCGTGCGCCTCGTCGACCACGATCAGGCCCAGATTCGCGTAAGGCAGGAATAGCGCAGAGCGGGCACCCACGACGACCTTCGCGGCACCTAACGATACCGCACGCCACGCCCGGCGCCTTTCGCTGGACTTCAAGGACGAATGCCACAGCACCGGCGGCACCCCAAAACGATGCTCGAAGCGGCGCAGGAAATTTTCCGTCAGCGCGATCTCGGGGAGCAGCACCAGCACTTGCCGCTCCATGCGTATCGCTTCGGCGACAGCCTCGAAGTAGCACTCGGTCTTGCCCGAGCCGGTGACGCCGTCGAGCAGGAAGGGGGCGAACTTCTTTGCCTTCACCGCCTCGACGAAAATGTCGGCGGCGTGCTGCTGGATGTCGTTGAGCTTCGGCTCGGCGAATTCCGGGCGGGCAGGGGGATAGGGCCGGTCGAGATCGACCGTCACCGCCTCCAGCAGTCCCGCGCCGACCATGCCGCGCAGCACGCCTTCCGATACGCTGGCGAGTTCCGCCAGCTCGCGGATCGAGCCTTGCTCCCCCTGCAGCGCATCGAGTGCGGCGGCGCGCTGGGGCGTAAGGCGGGCGGGCTCCTCGCCGGTCAGGCGGTATTCGGTGGTCGTGCCGCCGCCGCGCAGCGCCGACATGCTGCCCAGCGCCATGCGCGCCACTGACGACAGCGGGGCGCAGTAGTAATCGGCGGTCCATTCGATCAGCCGCCGCAACCGCTCCGACAGCGGCGGCGCGGGCATCACGCCGAGCAAAGGTCTCAGTTTGCTTTCAGGCACTTCCTGCGCATTTAGGCGTTCTGGTTCCCAGACGATGCCCAACACCTGTCGCGGACCAAGGGGGGCGACGACGATCGATCCGAATTCGATCGTCATTCCCTCCGGCACGCGATAGTCGAGGACGCCCAGCGCGGCGTTGAAGACGAGGAGTCGGACACGTTGCATCTGCGTTCATATAGGCGCGGGCAAACGGGGTCGTGAAGGAGTACGCGCAGATGAATGGGGGATCGAGCATGCAGGCAGTGGGACGACGGGCAGTTTTGGCCGGATTTCTGGCTACGGGCGTCATGGCACTACCGGGCTGCACCACGATCGGGCGGCCCAGCTATACCGATATCATCGAGAACCTGCTGATGCTTTCCAGCCAGCGCGCCTTCGCGCGGCTGACGCAGCCCGACGGTTTCTGGGACAGCCAGGTCGCCCGCATCAACATGCCGGTGCTGTTCGGCCGTCCGGGGTCGGTGGCGCAGAAAATATTCCGCTCGCCGCTGTTCAAGGAAAAGCTCCAGCGCGAACTGAACCGCATCGCCGAGGACGGCGCGCGCGTCGCGGCGCCGATCGTCTACGACGCGGTGCGCTCGCTGACGGTGACCGACGCGCTGGCGCTGCTGCGGGGCGGGGATACTTCGGCGACGACGTTCCTGCGCCAGTCGATGGGCTCCGGCCTCGTCAATGCGATGATCCCCGAACTCGACCGGGTGATGCGCATGGCCGAGGATCCGATCCTCAATACCGCGGTCAATGCGCTGACCGGCGTGAACATGGCGGACGCGGCGCATGCCCTGGCGCTCGAGGCGGACAATGCAATCTGGTACGAGATCGGCGCGCAGGAAGCGGATATCCGCGCGCATCCCGAAAGCACCAATGACGGCGCGCTGATCGCGGCGTTGAAGCTGGCCAAGGGCATTTAATCGATAAACCCCCGTCATCCCAGCGAAAGCTGGGACCGCTGGCCGAGCCAAGCCCAACCCTCGGCGGGGCTGGGTTCGAACGCGCGTTGGCCGTAACAGGCCAGCGGTCCCAGCTTTCGCTGGGATGACGCCGGTTGTGCGCGCATGCCAACACGGGTGGCACCCCGGCGCGGCATTCCCTATAGGGGCGCGCAGAATCGCCGCCCCCATCGCGGCGCCGCAGGGATACGCACGCCATGAAGTTCTTCGCCGACACCGCCGAAATCGCCGACATCAAGGAACTGGCCGACACCGGCCTGCTCGACGGCGTGACCACCAACCCCTCGCTGATCGCCAAGTCGGGCCGTGATTTCATGGAAGTCACCGCCGAGATCTGCAAGCTGACCACCGGCCCCGTCAGCGCCGAAGTCGTCGCGCTCGACCACGCGGGCATGATGCGCGAGGCCGAAATCCTCCGCAAGATCGCCGACAATGTCTGCATCAAGGTGCCGCTTACCATCGACGGCCTCAAGACCTGCAAGGCGCTGACAGGCGAAGGCACCATGGTCAACGTGACGCTGTGCTTCTCGGCCAACCAGGCGCTGCTCGCCGCCAAGGCCGGCGCGACCTTCGTGTCGCCTTTCGTCGGCCGTCACGACGACAACGGCTTCGACGGCATGGCGCTCATCAGCGACATCCGCCTGATCTACGACAACTACAACTTCGCGACCGAGATCCTCGTCGCCTCGGTGCGCCACGGCGTTCACGTTCTGGAAGCCGCGCGCATCGGCGCCGACGTGATGACCGCGCCGCCGTCGGTCATCAAGGGCCTGTTCAAGCACGTCCTGACCGAAAAGGGCATCGAAGGCTTCATGGCCGACTGGGCCAAGACCGGCCAGTCGATCTGACCTGACGGGGCGGGGTCTGCCCACCCCGTCCGGCTAGGCCCTGCGGGCCAAGCCTCCCGGCCCTCCCGCATGCGGGACGGCAAGACGCAGTGCTCTCATTCCCCTCCCGCTTGCGGGAGGGGGCAGGGGTGGGCTTCGGCCTCACGCCCCAAACCACCCCCTCTCACATCGCCCATTTGAGCCAGCCGCGCCAATGCGCTAGGCACCTCGGGCAATGTCCGACGAATCCCCAACCGATCGCTTCAAGTCCGTCCTCACCGGAGCCTCGCGCGCCATCGCGCAGGAGGCGGAGGTCGAAGTGAACTGGACCGCCGATGCGCCCAGTTCCACCGGCAACACCTTCCGCGTGCCGATGCCCGGCCGCAGCCTGCCGCGCGCCGCCGCGATGCAGGCGCGCGGCTTCGCCGACAGCTTCGCGCTCAAGCTGCGGCATCACGACGACAGGCTGCACATGCGCAATGCCCCCGCCGAGCCGACCGCGCGCGCCGCGTTCGATGCGGTGGAGACGGTGCGCTACGAGGCGCTGGGCGCCAATGCCTATGACGGCATGCGCGACAATCTCGATGCCGCGCTGCTGACGCGCATCACGTCCGATCCCATCAGCCGCGCCGACACGCCGGACGCGGTGCCGGTCCCCGCAGCCCTTGCGCTGCTGCTGCGCGAGCGCCTGACCGGTCAGGAAATCCCCGAGATCGCGCGCCCCGGCGTCGAAATGGTCCGCAAGTGGATCGAGCGCAAGGCCGGCACCGACTTCGATGCCCTGGCGAATTCGCTGCACGACCAGAAGGCGTTCCAGAGCCTGTCGCTCGACATGCTGCAGCACCTTGAACTCACCCGCGCGGAGGAAGTGCCGCAGGAACCCACCGACATGGAAGACATGGACGGCGAGGAAGAGACCGAGGAGCAGGAGGAAGGCGGCGAAGAGGGGCAGGACCAGAATCCCGCCGAAATGGCCGCCGAACCCTCGCAGGGCGACGACGAGGGCGAGAGCGAGGCCGAAGGCGAAACCTCCGACGACATGGAGGAGGGCGAAGACGGCCAGGAAGGCGAGGAGGGCATGCTCCCCGTTCGCCCGAACCGTCCATGGACGGACATCCCGGATAGCTTCGACTACAAGGTCTTCACCGAAGCCTTCGACGAAGTCGTCGGCGCCTCCGATCTCTGCGACGAGGAGGAACTGACCCGCCTGCGCGCCTATCTCGATGCGCAGCTCAAGGGCCTGCAGGGCGTGGTGACGCGCCTTGCCAACCGCCTGCAGCGCCGCCTGATGGCGCAGCAGAACCGCTCGTGGGACTTCGACCAGGAAGAGGGCCTGCTCGATGCCGCGCGTCTGGCGCGCGTGGTCGTCTCGCCGGGGCAGTCGCTGTCTTACAAGATCGAGCGCGACGTGGAGTTCAAGGACACCGTCGTCACCCTGCTGCTCGACAATTCCGGCTCGATGCGCGGGCGCCCGATCTCGATCGCGGCGATCAGCGCCGACGTGCTGGCACGCACGCTGGAGCGCTGCGGCGTGAAGGTGGAGGTCCTCGGCTTCACCACCCGCGCGTGGAAGGGCGGGCAGAGCCGCGAGAGCTGGCTGGCGAACGGCAAGCCCGCGCACCCCGGCCGCCTCAACGACCTGCGCCACATCGTCTACAAGAAGGCCGACGAACCCTGGCGCCGCGCCAAGAAGAACCTCGGCCTGATGATGCGCGAGGGGCTTCTCAAGGAGAACATCGACGGCGAGGCGCTGCTCTGGGCGCACAACCGCATGCTGGCGCGTCAGGAGGACCGCCGCATCCTGATGGTCATCTCCGACGGCGCGCCGGTGGACGATTCGACCCTCTCGGTGAACTCGGCGGGCTATCTGGAAGCGCACCTGCGCCGCGTGATCGAATGGATCGAGAGCAAGTCCCCGGTCCAGCTGGTGGCGATCGGCATCGGTCACGACGTGACCCGCTACTACCGCCGCGCCGTGACGATCATGGATGCCGAGCAACTCGGCGGCACGATGATCGAGCAGCTCGCGGGGCTGTTCGAGGAGGAGTGATGCCTGCCGTCCTGACCGTTCAGGGCCAATCTAGCTGGGAGATTTACGAGCCTCCTACCTAAAAAGTCTTACAGGTCGGGCATTGCTTCGAAAATTTCTGTTGCTCCCTCGTAAAGATCGCGCAATTTCAGCGTGAAACGGGGGAATCATAATGATGTATGTGCGACATTTCGTGCGTGCGCTCTTGGCGGGCGTACTAGTTCTGTGTTCTGCGCAAGTCGTTGCTCAGGAAAAGACTGGGAATAAGCCCGGTTTCTCGCTCAAGCCGGGGACCGTGCGGATTGTTCTGATGCGACCCACAATCCGCGTCGGAGAACAGTCCACGGGCGGCATGAACGAACCGAACGCCGACTGGACGGCGCAAGCGCGGGAAAATCTGGGCACGGCGCTCAAGGATGCGCAGGGTCAACTCGGTAATGTCGTCGTCGATTACGACGAGGGCACAAGCAGCGACGGCAGCGTGGTCGGGCAGTACGAGAACCTGTTCGGCACCGTGGCGGATTCGGTGATCGAGTTCCAGTTCTTCCCCGGCAACAGGCTTCCAACCAAGAAGCGCAAGGACACCTTCGAATGGGGCGTCGGCCCCGGCATCGCCGAGATCAGCTCGCTCAAGAATGCCGACTATGCCTTGTTCATCAATACGTACGATTCGTATGGATCAGCGGGCCGCAAGGCACTGCAGATATTCAGCGCGATGGCTGGTGTCAGCGTGACGTCCGGCGTCCATTGGGGCCATGCCGGCCTGGTGGACCTTAAGACCGGTGAATTGGTCTGGCTGAATGCCGACCGCCAGATGGGCGGTGATGTGCGCACGCCCGAAGGCGCGATCAAGCGCGTTACCCAGTTGTTGGAGGGCTTTCCCGGGCGGATGGCCGGCGTGCCGGTAGCGGTGAAGTGAGATGGGCCGCCTGACGGTTGCGTTCGGCGCGGCCGTGGCGGGAGTTCTGCTTGCAGGAACTGCCCCGCCGCCGCCAGCAACGACCCCTTTCTCGACCACGCTTCCGCCTTACGTCCAGGCCTATGAACCCACGACCGTCGATGAACGCGGACTGTGGATGGAGGCTGATGAGCAGGAACGCACGCTGCGCGATTCCGCACTCGTCATGCACGAGGACGACCTCAACCGCTACGTGAAGGGTGTGCTGTGCAAGGCCGTGGGCCAGGAACGCTGCCGCAGCGTCCGGGTCTATGTCCTCGAAGTTCCGCAGTTCAACGCCTCGATGTCGCCAAACGGCACGATGCGGGTGTGGAGCGGCTTGCTGCTCAGGGTGCAGAATGAAGCGGAACTGGCGGCCATTCTCGGCCACGAATTCGCGCATTTCGAGCTGCGCCATGGGCTGCGCGCGTTCAAGCAGGCACGCAGTTCCACCGATGTCGCGGCATGGGTGGGGCTTCTCGGCGCGGCGGCGGGGGTAAGCCCGGCGGCGCTGCAGATGAGCGTGATCGGCGGTATCTACCGCTTCAGCCGAGATCAGGAAGCCGCCGCCGACATGCTCAGCCTCGGCTACATGGCGAATTCGCCTTATCCCAATGCCGCCGCTGCCGACGTGTGGCGTTACGTGATGGGAGAGGACGACGCCCGCTCGATTTCGCGCGGCTTGAAGCCGAAGCAGGCGTATTCGTCGGGGTTCTTCGATACCCATCCGGCTTCGCTGGCCCGCGCGACTTACCTGCAAGAGGAAGCCATGCGCCAACCGCATCCGGGTGACTATGGCGCCAAGGCCTACCGGGATGCGATGCGCCCGTACCTCGCTCGTTTTCTGGCCGCGCAGGTCAAGGCGAACGACTTCGGCGGCAGTGAATACCTGCTCCAGAAGATGTCGGGGGTCGAAGGCTGGACGGGTGATCTGCTGTTTGCACGCGGCCAGCTGTACAGATCGCGGGGCAACCCGCGCGACCTTGCCACCGCCTCGCAATTCTTCCGCGAGGCGATCACCCAGGGCTACACCGAACCGGTCGTCTATCGCGAACTGGGTCTCTCGCTCATGCGCAACGGAGAACAGGCCGACGGCCGCACCGCCCTTCAGGAATACCTCACACGCAGTCCGGATGCCTCCGACCGCGGCATGATCAATGCTTTGGTCGCCACCAAATAGGATTTTGCAAAGATGAAGAAGGTACTTTTGGTTCTGCTTGCCGCGCTGGCGATGCAAGCTCCTGCGGTCCACGCCAATTCGCTGATCGCGGCAGGCCCGACCGCCAAGATCGCCAAGTCGTCGATCGCGTCCTCTCCGGACGGCGAGTGGAACAAGCTGAGCTTCAGCGGCGGACCGAATGTCGAAGTCTGGACGCGCGACGGCGACAACCTCAACAAGGTCTCGTTCTTCGGCGGCGTGGCTGCCGGCATGCCCATCTATCGGGAAGCCAACAAGAAGAAAGCGCCGCTCCCGAAGGTTGATGGTGCCATGCTTTTGCCCGACATTCCTCTGCTGCTCGAATCCACCTATCGCGCGCGGTTCCAGGTCAACCGCATGGCGATCGACAGTCAGGACGTGACGACGGCAGGTGGAAGGCAGGCAATTCGCTTCACGTATTCGTACGTTCGCGACGAGGATGGCGTGGAGCGCAAGGGCGAGGCCATCGGTACGATGGTCGACAAGAAGCTCTACCTTGTCACCTACGAGGCGCCTTCGATCTATTACTTCGGCAAGGATCTGGAGGCGTACCACAAGATCGTGGACTCGCTGAAGTTCTGACCCTGCGGTATGGGGGCGGCGCCTTGCGCTGCTCCTATACCTGCCATCGGCTTGACTGCCGCGCCGGGCTGCCTATTCGGCAAGGCATGACCGACGCATCCCAGCTGACGCTGTTCAACAGCCTGACCCGCAAGCTCGAAATGTTCGAGCCCGTCCACCCGGGCGAGGCGCGCGTCTATACTTGCGGGCCGACGGTCTACAACTACCCACACATCGGCAACATGCGCGCCTATGTCTTCGCGGACATTCTGGGTCGGACGTTGAGCCACAAGGGTTACAAGCTCACCCACGTCATCAACATCACCGACGTCGGCCACCTGACCGACGATGCCGATGCGGGCGAGGACAAGATGGAGAAGATGGCGCGCACGCAGTCCCAGTCCATCTGGGACATCGCGGAGCATTACACGCAGGCCTATTGGGCCGACATCAAGGCGCTGGGCATCCGCCAGCCGGCGAAGTGGTCGATCGCCACGGACTACGTGCCGCAGATGATCGCATTCGCCGAGAAGATCGCGCCAATCCATTGTTATGAATTGGAAAGCGGCCTCTATTTCGACGTCTCCACCGTCGCCGATTACGGCCGCCTCGCCCGCGCCGTCACCGAGGAGGGCGAGGGCCGCATCGAGGCCGTCGAGGGCAAGCGCAACGCCGCCGACTTCGCGATCTGGCGCAAGACGCCCAAGGGCGAGAAGCGGCAAATGGAATGGGATTCGCCCTGGGGCAAAGGCGCGCCGGGCTGGCATCTCGAATGCTCGGTGATGAGCGGCGACCTGCTCGGGTTTCCGTTCGACATTCACACCGGTGGCATCGACCACCGCGAGATCCACCACCCCAACGAGATCGCCCAGAACCAGGCGTTCTGCTGCAACCCCGGAGACTCCTGCGGTCTCGACGTGCCCGCAAATTCCGGCGCCAAGGTGTGGATGCACAACAATTTTCTTGTCGAGCGCTCAGGCAAGATGAGCAAGTCGTCAGGCGAATTCCTGCGGCTGCAATTGCTGATCGACAAGGGCTACCACCCGCTCGGCTACCGCATGATGTGCCTGCAGGCGCATTACCGCAGCGAGCTGGAATTCAGCTGGGAAGGTCTCGCGGCCGCACTGGTGCGTCTCAAGCGCATGATCATCGTCGCCGAGCGTCTTGCCGACGTGGAAGCGGGCGAACCATCGCATCCCAAGCTCGCGCCGATGCTCGAAACTTTCGAGAAGGCGATCGGCGAAGACCTCAATACCGCGATCGCGCTGACCGCGCTGGAAGAGGTGTTGGCCGCGAAGAAGGTCGATCCCGCCGCCAAGCGCGCCGTGGTCGAGGCAATGGACGCGGTGCTCGGGCTCGACCTGTTCGGCACCGCGCGCGCCGATCTGCGCCTGCGTCCCAAGACGGCGGCAATTACCGAGGCGGAGATCGAGGACGTGCTCGCCGCCCGCAAGCAGGCGCGTGCCGACAAGGACTTCGCGACGTCCGACGCCCTGCGTGACGAACTTGCCGCCAAGGGTGTCGAGGCGATGGACGGCGATCCGCTCGGCTGGGAATGGAAGCTGGCCTGATTGTTGCCATGAACGCAAGGGCGGATGCCGAACCCGCCCTTGTCTTCCCGCGCGGATGCTCCGAGGCTGGCAAGCTATTGTAGTTGCCCGGATTAGGAGTGCCCCATGACCGCCGCGCTGATCAATGCCAACTCGCGCCCATGGCTGGAGGGCAAGCTGCCCGAAGGCGTCGAGCCGCTGTGGTTCGAGGATGCCGACCAACTCATGGCGCTGGCACCTCGCGCCGAAGTGGCATGGCTGGATATGATCGCACCGCCCAAGGCCCGCGAGGCATTGCCCCTGATGACCGGGCTCAAGTGGTATTGCGCCATGTCCTCGGGCGTGGACTGGCTGCCGCTCGACCTTTTCCGGGAGCGCGGCGTCGCGCTGACCAATGGCGCGGGAATCCATGCGCAGAGCGTATCCGAATATGCGCTCATGGGCATGCTGACGATGGCCAAGGGCTGGCGCGAGGTCGTGCGGGCGCAGGATCGCCACGAATGGCTGCCCGATTCGCCGGGCAAGCGCGAGTTGCTGGACAGCGAAGTGCTGGTGATCGGCGCGGGCGAGATCGGCGCGAAGATCGCCGGGATGCTGTGTGTATTCGGCGCCAAAGTCACCGCCGCGCGCCGCACGCCGGGTGAAGGCGAACTCGGGCAGGACGAATGGCAGGGCGCGCTCGGGCGGTTCGACTGGGTGATCCTGATCGTCCCCTCGACGCCGCAGACGACCGGCATGTTCGGCGCGGAGCAGTTCGCGGCGATGAAGCCGGGCGCGGTCCTGCTCAATTTCGCGCGCGGTACGGTGATTGACCAGCACGCGCTGCTCGCCGCGATCGATTCGGGGCATCTGGGTGGGGCGTTCCTCGACGTGACTACGCCCGAGCCGCTGCCCTCGGACCATCCGCTGTGGTCGCGCGAGAACGTGCATATCTCCATGCACTTGTCCGGCCGCGCGCAGGATGCATTGTTCGCGCGCGGCTCGGCGCGGTTTCTCGGTAACCTCGGGCGCTATTTACGCGGAGAGCCGCTGGCGCATCAGGTCGATCTCGCGCAGGGTTACTAGCTCTGCTTGCCCCCGCCTGATATTTTCTACGGCGAGGCTGATTAATTCATCAGGGACGGTCCTGAACAGAATCGCGTATCAGCCTCGATCAAGACGGCCGGGCATCAGGGACCGGCGGCAGGAAGAGGGAAAGCTGGATCATGGCCGAGAGCGACAAGCGCAAGGCGTCGGACCTGTTCATCGAATGTCTCGAGCAGGAAGGTGTCGAGTATATCTTCGGCGTGCCGGGCGAGGAAAACCTCGATTTTCTGGATTCGCTGTCGCGTTCGAAGCAGATCAAGCTGATCCTGACGCGTCACGAACAGGGCGCGGGGTTCATGGCCGCCACTTACGGGCGCCACACGGGCAAGGCTGGTGTCTGCCTCTCGACGCTGGGGCCGGGGGCGACGAATTTCGTCACCGCTGCCGCTTATGCGACGCTCGGCGGCATGCCGATGCTGATGATCACCGGCCAGAAGCCGATCAAGAAGTCGAAGCAGGGCCGCTTCCAGATCCTCGACGTCGTCTCGATGATGCAGCCCATCACCAAGTATGCGCACCAGATGGCGTCCTCGGACAATATTCCGAGCCGCGTGCGCGAGGCGTTCCGCATCGCCGAGGAAGAAAAGCCCGGCGCGGCGCATATCGAACTGCCTGAGGACATCGCCGACGAGCACACCGATTCGCGCCCCGTTCCGCGCTCGATCGTGCGGCGCCCGACGGCGGACGTGAAATCGATCGTCCAGGCCGTCGATGCCCTGCAGACGGCGAAGCGTCCCGTTCTCGTGATCGGCGCAGGCGCGAACCGCAAGATGACCAGCAAGATGTTGAGCGAGTTCGTCGAGAAGACCGGCATTCCGTTCCTCACCACCCAACTCGGCAAGGGCGTGATCGACGAGCGCCATCCCAAGTTCCTGGGCTGCGCTGCGCTGTCCTCGGGCGATTTCGTGCACCGCGCGATCGAGGACGCCGACTGCATCGTCAACATCGGCCACGACGTGATCGAGAAGCCGCCGTTCTTCATGCACAACGACGGCACCCGCGATGACCGCACGGTGATCCACATCTCGACCAAAACGGCCGAGGTGGATCCGGTCTACTTCCCGCACATCGAGGTGATCGGCGACATCGCCAACGCCATGTGGCAGATCAAGGAGGCGATCACGCCTTCGCCCAAGTGGAACTTCGATTCAATGCTGCGCTTCCGCGCCGCCGAGGTCGAGCACACCGCGAAGCTGGCGGCGGACGAGCGATTCCCGATCTTCCCGCCCCATGCCGTGCAGCAGGTGCGCGACGCGCTGCCCGACGATGCGATCGTCTGCCTCGACAATGGCGTCTACAAGCTGTGGTTCGCGCGCGGCTATTGCGCGATGAAGCCCAACACGGTGCTGCTCGACAACGCGCTGGCGACGATGGGGGCAGGGCTGCCCTCGGCGATGGCGAGCGCGATGGTCTATCCCGAGCGCAAGGTCTTCGCGGTCTGCGGCGACGGCGGGTTCATGATGAACAGCCAGGAGATGGAGACGGCGGTGCGCCTCGGTCTCAACCTGACGGTGCTGATCCTGAACGACAATGCCTATGGCATGATCCGCTGGAAGCAGGCCAACATGGGCTTTGCGGACTTCGGGCTGAACTATGGCAACCCGGACTTCGTGCAGTATGCGCAGAGCTACGGCGCCAACGGCTACCGGGTTGAGAGCGCCGCGCACCTCAAGGAACTGCTCGCGCACTGCCGCGATACGCCGGGCGTGCATCTGATCGACTGCCCGGTCGATTATTCCGAGAACGATCGCATCCTGAATACCGAGATCAAGGAACTCTCGCGCGCGCTCTGAAGGCGCTCATCCTCCCTGTCGCGTAGCGATGGGGAGGTGGCAGTCGCGCAGCGACTGACGGAGGGGGCTTTGAGCGCGCTTNCCNCCCNCNCNCNCGCGCNCGCGCGCGCGCGCGCGCGC
>NZ_JABXWS010000037.1:0-10011 GCF_015594425.1 Novosphingobium sp. HR1a | reverse complement strand
CTGACGGAGGGGGCTTTGAGCGCGCTACCCCTCCACCACCGACTGCGTCGGCGGTCCCCCTCCCCATTGCTGCGCAACGGGGAGGAGTGCGGTCTCAGCAGTCCACCAGCACCAGCACTTCGATGTGCACGGTCATGCGCGGCGGGTCCTGCCGGTGCTCGACCGACGTTAACGCCGCGTCGGCCACGAGATGGCGCGGGACGGTGAATTCGTGGTCGGGCAGGGCAGCGATGAATGCCTCTCCCTTAACCACCGCTTCGGCGCCTTCGAAGGCCACCGCGATCGTGTGGCGGGCACCGGAGAACGTGGCGCTTGCCCAGTCGCGCTCGGCATGGCTCAGCAGTTCGGCTTCGGAACCGGCGAGGCCCAGCACCTCGGACAGCAGCCGCAGCCACGGACCGCGTGCCGGGGCCTTTGCGGGCACGAAAGCCTGGCGCATTTCTCGAACGAGTTCAGACTGCATGGCGGTTCTCCCCGGCGCCGGTAAGGTAGGTCTGCATGAACCGCTCGACTCGCGCGGCGGTATCGCCACGGGGCACCCGGCCGTTGCGCAGATCCGCGACGAAGCGCGGGTCCTGCGCGGCAAGGCGGCCGAATTTGGTCCACGGCATGTCGGTCTGGCGTAGGAAGCGCTCGATGTCGCGCAGGAGCATCCGGTCTGGTCCTTTCATGTAGGAATTCGCTTGATGTTTCTATTTTGTTCCGTTCTAAATCCTACATGTCTAGGAAATTTCCTACGGATACGGATTACAAAATGGTAAGCGACCCGACCCGTCTGCGCCTGCTGGAACTGGCCGAGAAGCGGCGCGTGAGTTTGTCCAAACTCTCGGCCATGCTCGGCAAGAATCCTACATATCTGCAGCAATTCATCCGCAAGGGCAGCCCGCGCAAGCTGGAGGAGCATGATCGGGGGATGCTCGCACGGTTCTTCGGAGTGAACGAGGCGGAACTGGGGCAATCGAAGGAAATTTCCTACGCCGTTTCGGAGCAATCACGCCGACGCAGCTGGATCGACGTCCCGCGCCTGGCGGTAGGGGCCTCGGCGGGGCCGGGGGCGACGGCCGAAGGAGAGCAGGTGGTGGACACCATCCGCTTCTCCGGGCGCTGGCTGCGGTCGATGGGGCTACAGCCGGAAAACCTCTCCACCATCGTGGTGAGCGGCGATTCGATGGAGCCGACGCTGCGTGACGGCGATGAAATCCTCGTCGACCGGACCTTGCGTGCCTTGCGCGACGGTATTCACGTCGTTCGGCTGGGGGACAGCCTGCTGGTGAAGCGCATCGACGTCTCGCGGCCGGGGCTGGTCGTTCTGATCAGCGACAACCCGGCCTATCCGCCGGTCGAATGCGGCGCCCGCGACGTCGAGGTGATCGGCAGGGTGGTCTGGAAGGGCGGGCGCATCTAGAGTTTGTTCTGTTGAAGCGGCACCGGCCCACGCCCCCACCCGACCTCCCACTAGTGTATCCTTGATGGGAGGTCGGGTGGGGGCGTGGGCCGGTGCCGAATCCGCCTGAAGCGGACAAACTTCAGCCCGGTTGCATTCGCGGCGCTCTGCGGCCATTTCCAAGGGCATGACGCAAGGCACCGAACAACAGATGCGCGTGGGGATCATTCCCGTCACGCCCCTCCAGCAGAACTGCTCGCTCCTGTGGTGTACGGCCACGATGAAGGGCGCGCTGGTCGATCCCGGCGGTGACCTGCACAAGCTGAAGCAGGCACTGGAGAAGACCGGGGTGACGCTGGAGAAGATCCTCGTTACCCACGGCCACCTCGACCACTGCGGGCAGGCCGGCGTGCTGGCCAAGGAGCTTGGCGTGCCGATCGAGGGGCCGCAGGAGGAAGACCGCTTCTGGATCGCGCAGCTCGACGACGACGGGCCGCGCTGGAACATGGAAGCACATACCTTCGAGCCCGACCGCTGGCTGGAGGATGGCGACAAGGTCACCGTGGGCGAACTGGAACTCGACGTCGTTCATTGTCCGGGGCACACGCCCGGCCACGTCATCTTCCATCACGAGCCCAGCAAGTTCGCCATGGTCGGCGACGTATTGTTCCAGAACGGCATCGGCCGCTGGGACTTCCCGCGCGGCAATCTCGACGATTTGCTGCACTCGATCACGCAGAAGCTCTGGCCGCTCGGGGACGACGTTACTTTCGTCCCCGGCCACGGCCCGGTGAGCACTTTCGGACAGGAGCGTCTGACGAATCCCTACGTCAGCGACGAGGCGATCAAACGCGGGCTACCGGTCTAGAATCGCCCCGTCGCGATCAGCACGGCCATCAGTGCGAGTCCCAGCAACGTCAGCACCGAGACGATGAAGCCGGCCGCGCGCAGGGGAGATTTCTCAGCCTTGTCCATCCCGATCCCGTGGGCGATGCGCGCCAGCAGATAGAGTGCGCCGACGATCGCAAGCCATTGCCCGGCCTTGCCGGAAAGCTCGATAGCGGCGACCAGCATCAGCACGAACGGCGCGCTCTCGCCGTAGTTGGCCTGGGCGCGCATTCGGCGCAGAAGCACGGGATTCTCGCCGTCTCCGTGCCACACCTTCGCCGCCATGCGCGCCTTGCCGGTACGCACCGCCAGCCAGAAGGCGACGACGGCTGCTGCGGCGGACATGCTGAGGGTGGTCTGCAGAATCATATAGGCGTACTCCCGATTGGTGACGGCTTGATGGTGGAGGGAGTAACGGGTTGCAACTCGCGTGAAATGGGTTATAGGCGCGCCTTCGCAAGCCGCCGTGTCCCTACCCGGTCACCGGCGGCCTTTTTGACAGACACGTATTTGCAGGAACAGGTGCCGAAATGGCTGTCCCTAAAAGAAAGACTTCGCCCTCCCGCCGGGGCATGCGCCGCAGCCATGACGCGCTGAAGGTTGAAGCATTCCACGAATGCGGCAACTGCGGCGAACTGAAGCGCCCGCACAACCTGTGCAATTCTTGCGGCCACTACAACGGTCGTGAAATCGTCGCGGTCGAAGTCTAAGACTTAGATCCTACGACGTATTTCGGAGAAAGCCCCATGAGTTTGCCGCGTATCGCTATCGATGCGATGGGCGGCGACGAGGGCGTGCGCGTCATGATTGAAGGCGCCGCGCTTGCGCGCCGCCGTCATGACCGTTTCAAGTTCCTGCTCGTCGGTGATGAGGTGCGGATCAAGGCCGCGCTCGAAAATCATCCGAACTTGCGGGCCAGCTCTGAAATCCTGCACACCGATGGCGTGATCAGCGGTGAGGACAAGCCCAGTCAGGCGCTTCGCCGGGCCAAGGGCACGTCCATGGGGCGCGCGATCGAAGCGGTGAAGCTCGGCCATGCCGGGGCTGCCGTCAGCGGCGGCAATACCGGCGCGCTGATGGCGATCTCCAAGCTGACCTTGCGCACGATGCCCGGCATCGATCGTCCTGCACTGGCGGCCCTGCTGCCGACGCTGGGCGACAACGACGTCATCATGCTCGACCTCGGTG
This sequence comes from Novosphingobium sp. HR1a, assembly GCF_015594425.1. Taxonomy (NCBI): domain Bacteria; kingdom Pseudomonadati; phylum Pseudomonadota; class Alphaproteobacteria; order Sphingomonadales; family Sphingomonadaceae; genus Novosphingobium; species Novosphingobium sp. HR1a. The sequence continues at coordinate 6,551 of NZ_JABXWS010000037.1, read as the reverse complement.
CCAATACCGAGTGCGACAGCCGCAACCTGGTCCAGTTCGCGATCATGGGCGCGGCCTATTCGCGCGTGGCCACTGGCCGCGCCGAACCGCGTGTGCGTCTGCTCAACATCGGCACCGAAGAAACCAAGGGCACCGAGGAACTGCGCGATGCAGCCGCTGTGCTCAAGGGCGCGGCCGAAAACCTTGCGATGTCCTTCGACGGCTTCACCGAGGCGGACAAGATCTGCCGCGGCGACGTCGATGTGGTCGTGACCGACGGTTTTACCGGCAACGTCGCCCTAAAAGCGGTGGAAGGCACGGCCCGCTTCGTCGCGGACCTGCTGCGCCGCGGCTTCAGCAGTTCGCTGCGCTCCAAGATCGGGTTCCTGATCTCGAAGCCGGCGACCGACCTGCTCAAGCACCACCTCGATCCCAACAATCACAATGGCGCGGTCTTCCTTGGCCTCAACGGCATTGTCGTGAAGAGCCACGGCAGCGCCAATGCTGCAGGCGTGGCCAATGCCGTGGCGGTCACCGCCCGGCTCCTGGAGGAAAACGTGACCGAGCGTATCTCTGCCGACCTGGCCCGTCTGGGAGGGTCGACCTGGCGCATGCCTAAGGGGCTGACCGGCGTACAGGAAGAGCGCGCCTGATGATTCGTTCGGTACTGATCGGAACCGGCTCCGCGCTCCCGCGCAATGCCGTCAGCAACGCCGAACTGGCGGAGCGGGTCGATACCAGCGACGAATGGATCGTCGAACGTACCGGCATCTCCAACCGCCACATCGCCGAAGCCGACGAGACGACCTCCAGCCTCGCCACCGAAGCGGGGCGCAAGGCGATCGAGGCTGCGGGCATCGATGCCGAATCGATCGACCTGATCGTGCTGGCGACCGCCACGCCCGACCAGACGTTCCCCGCCAGCGCCACGATCGTCCAGAGCCGGCTCGGTTGCCGTGCCGGTGGAATCGCCTTCGACGTTGCTGCGGTGTGCTCGGGCTTTCTCTATGCCGTCGGCGTTGCCGATTCGATGCTGCGCACCGGCATGGCCAGGCGCGCGCTCGTCATCGGGGCCGAGACTTTCAGCCGCATTCTCGACTGGGAAGACCGCACGACTTGCGTGCTCTTCGGCGATGGCGCGGGCGCCGTCGTGCTGGAGGCACAGGAACAGGTGGGTGAAACTCCCCGGGGAATCCTCGCGACCCGGCTTCACGCCGATGGCGCGCACAACCAGTTGCTCTTCGTCGATGGCGGTCCGTCGACCACGGGGACGGTCGGCAAGCTGCGCATGAAAGGCCGTGAGGTCTTCCGCCACGCCGTCGTCAATCTTGCGGAAGTCCTGCGTGAAGTCATTGAAGAGGCTGGTCTTTCCACCTCTGACATCGACTGGCTGGTGCCGCATCAGGCCAATGCGCGGATCCTCGATGCGACGGCGAAGAAGCTCAGCCTGCCGCCCGAAAAGGTGGTCATGACGGTCGGCCAGCACGCCAATACCTCGGCTGCGTCGGTTCCGCTCGCACTCGACGTGGCAGTGCGCGACGGTCGCATCAAGCAGGGCGATCTGGTCATGCTGGAGGCCATGGGTGGCGGTTTTACGTGGGGTGCGAGCCTAATTCGCATCTGACGGGGGACAGTACCGCTCCGGTTGCGTTCAATATTGGACGCACCGTTGATTTCTTCCCTGTTTCTAATATTATCCGTCGCATCGGCGCACTATGGGGATGCGGGATTGATGCGCGCTACGGATACTTTGACCAGGGCCGAGATTGCCGAAGCGATTCATCGCAAGCTGGGCATATCCCGTGCCGAGTCGCTTGCCATGGTGGAAGCGATCCTGCAGCACATGACGACGGCCCTCAGCGATGGCGAGAACGTCAAGATCTCGGGCTTCGGCACTTTCCTGCTGCGCGACAAGGGCGAACGGATCGGCCGCAACCCCAAGACCGGCGTGGAAGTGCCGATCACGCCTCGGCGCGTCATGACCTTTCGTGCCAGCCAGATGCTGAAGGACCGTATCGCCACCGATTGACGGAAAATTCCGTCGGGAAAAGGCAGGTATGGACGTTTCAGGACTCGGCGCGCCCGCAGAGGTGACGCTTTTCGACGAATCCCCGCTATTCGATGACGGGAAAGAGCCGCAGGCGCTGCGAACCATAGGCGAGGTTGCGAAAGCGCTCGCCATTCGTCCGCACGTCCTGCGCTACTGGGAAGAGCAGTTTGCTTCCCTTCAGCCGATCAAGCGCAGCGGAAATCGGCGGTATTATCGTCCGGAAGACGTGGCGCTGATCCGCGACATCGATCGACTCGTCCATCGCGAGGGGTACACTTTGCGCGGTGCCGCCAAGGCGATTGCCGAAAAGTCGCCTTTCGAGGTGAAAGGTAACCCGTCGCTGGCAGTGGTGAAGCCGGAAGGAGTGCCGACGGGCGATTGGTACGGCAGACTTTCCGCGATTCGCGAAGGTCTTGCCGAGGCGCTTGCACGGGCCTGAGCGCTCAGGTTCGCAGCATTTCCAGGACCTGGCCAAGCAGCCAGTCCTGCGCATCCGCTTCGACGTAGCTGTGGCTGGCCCCGGGGCAAGTTCGTATGCGCCCGTCAGCCTTGTCCCATCGCGAGAGAAAGGCGAGGCCGGTGCGGTCGCGCCCGGCGATCAGGAAGCGGACGGGGCCTGTAAAATCCGCGATCCCTTGCGATATTTCAGCGGCAAGGCCGGTCGGCGCAGCAGGCGTGGGCCGCGCGGCGGAAGCCAGGCTGCGGGCCAGTTTGATCAGCGAAACCTTGCCCGTCAGCAGGCGACCGATCGCTGCCGGGTCGGCAAGGCGCCGCCGGTAGTGATCGCGGACCACTTCGGCGGGCGCGTCCTCTTCGTCGGTCTCGATGGTCCAGGGATTGGAGAGGGCCAGACCGTCCAGCCCCGCGCCGCGAGCGAGCATGAGCGCGCTGGCGGCATCGCAGTTACCTAGGCCGATGACGCGCCGTACCTGCGGAGCCCGGGTGCGAAGGGCCTCCAGCGCGGCGGCAATGTCGACAGCGCTCGCCCGAAATCCTCGGTTCTCGCCCTCACTGTCGCCCACACCCCGGCGGTCGAAGCGCAGGACCGGAAATCCGTGCGCAGCGATCCGCGCGGCAAAGTGAGCCTGACCGTTCCATGCCCCTGCACGGATCTCGTTGCCGCCCGACACCAGCAGAAGCGCGGTCGCACCCGCAGCATCGTCAAGCGTGGCAACGAGCCGGTCCCCGGCGCAGTCGAATGTGAAGTGCCGCCGCGTCACCGCCCGATTGCCCTTGCAAGGATGGCAGAGAGGGCATCGGCTTGATCCGGGCTTTCGTCCGGCTCCGCACGAAGCCACAGGCCGCCGCCGCCGCCGAGGTCTTCCTGAGCGATGGCGGTCGCGGTCTCGTTCGCGACCATCGATTCGAAGTGACGGTAGAAATCGGCTCCAAGTTCGTATCCGGCAAGCGTGATACCGTGCTCCAGAGCCGCCTCTGAAAGGGTCTCGCGGTTCTCTTCCCGGCCGGCCTCTCGCGAGGACAGGATGCGCGCCCGCATCATCTGACGCAGAATCGCGGACGCCTTTGCCGGAGCGTAGTGCAGCGCGGGGAGGTGCCGGGGTGTGAACAGGCAGCCGCCGCGAATTCCCAGCGCGTGCGTGGCCCCGAAATGGTGCGCGGCGGCGGTCACGGCATCCAGCCAGTCGGCAGGCTCCTGCACATGGAGCGGTTGCAGGCTTTCGTTGCAGCCTGGCAGGTCGAGCAGGACGCTGTCGATCCCTGTCGCATCCAGTCGCCGCATGACGTCCACGGTGAAGCGCCGCAGCTTGTTGGCTTCGTCAAACAGGGCAGGGACGATCAGCAGGCGGCGTTCGCGTCCCGCATCACGGGACAGCGCGAATTCCTCGCTGGTTCCGCCGCCGGGGAGCGGGCAGGGCCAGCGTGCGGGAACCATCAGGAGCCGCGCTTCGCCTCTACGAAGGTGAGTAGCGCGCCGTAGGTTTCCAGCATCTCGCCTTCGATCTCGTCATCCTCGATGATGATGTCGAGGCGGTCTTCCAACTCGGTCAGGAGACCGGCGACGGCCATCGAATCGAGTTCGGGAAGATGCCCGAACAGCCCCGTGTCGGCATCGAACGTATCGGCCTGACCCGGCTTCAGCCCGAGCACATCCGTCAGTATCCGGCGCAGCAGCAGGTCGTTTTGGTCTGGCATGGCCCCTCGGCAATCTGTCATTCTTGACGGCGCCCTCTAGCCGCGCTTCGCACTTGCGGCAAGTGATCGCAGGCCGATCCTGCCAAGAGCAGGCCAGTTGCGGGGATTCCAGGGGCGGAACATGTCGAGCCGGAAGCGTGGGCGCTGCGTGTCCATCCAATCCTGCTTGTAGGGATCGTCGCCGGTGCCGAAGTCGACAAGCTCCACGCGGTCGATCTCGATGACGTGGCGCATCAGTGCGGCGGTCAGCACCGAGCCGGGGGACAGCGGCTTCGCGGCCTCGCGATGGGCGAGCTTGTGGATGAAGGCAGTGCCGCCCTCCACCGTCCACATCTGGGCAGCGATGGCGGGGCTGTCAGGATTGTCGGCGGAATGGGCGAGGGCAAGGCGCAGGCGGCCCGCTGCGCCTTCCGCTTCGGCAAAGGCGCGCAGGAAGGCGGGTGAGCCTTCCTCGGGCTTCCAGCTTTCGGCGTAGATCGCCTCGTACTGGCTCCAGGCTTCGGCGTCGAACCGGGTCAGGATGCGGGCCACGACCTTGCCGGTCTTGCGCTTCAGCGTCGTGCGCAGCTTTCCCGGGCGGGTCGCGAGGTAGTCCTCGAAGCCGCGCCCTGCGACCGGCAATATGCGGTTGGTGTCGCAGACTTCGCGCCGGACGAGCCATCCCGCCGCGCCGAAAGCGGCGGCGAGCGTCGAAGCCGTCTGATCTTCATCGGGAAGTCCGTGCAGCGTCACGCGATGAGAGCGCCGCGCGAGGTCTCGGGCGAGGTCGCGAAGCGGCGCGTCTCCGTCGAGAATGGGACGGAACCGGAAGGTGTACCAGTTGCTCAGGGCGGACAAGTGCCCCGAACTCGCGGAAAGCGGAAGGACCGCCGTGCCCCGGGAAGACCGCGCCACCGCGATCAGAGGCGCCATGCCGCAATGCTCGGCAAGACCCTGCCACCATGCGAGGCGGTCGAAGGGCGCGCGTTGCTCCGCGTCGGAGAGCAGCCGTGCAAGCGCCTCATCCGATTGCACTTCCTTAAGATCGGAGTGATAGTCGATCTGCAAACTTGCCACGTACCCTCGCGGAGCCTCCTCTTCTCATGTCCGGCCCACCCATGCTCGGCGAAACGCCTTACAGCGCCGAAAATCCGGTCTTGCCGCTCGACCACCTCGTGCTGAGAGGCGCCGATGCGGATGATGCGCTGGTGCTGCGCGAAGGCGTTCTTAGCTGGAAGGACTTAAGAACGCGTGTCTCCCGTCTGGCCGCCTGGCTGGCCCGCGAAGTCCCCGAGCGGGGCGCGCGGGTGGCGACGTGGGCGACGAAGGGCGAACTCACGTGCCTGATGCCTCTGGCGGCGGCACGGGCGGGACTGGTGCATGTGCCGGTCAATCCGCTGCTCAAGCACGCTCAGGTCGCGCATATCCTGTCGGACAGCGGCGCTGTGCTGCTGATCGCAACGCCGGCCCGGCTCAAGACGCTGGAGGCTGGCGACGTGCCGGCCGATTGCCGGGAACTGGGCGAGGCGGACGCGCTGGCGGTGGCTGCCGAACTGGCCGGCGAGATGCTTCCCTCACAGGCCGATCCCGACGATCTGGCGGCGATTCTCTACACCAGCGGGTCCACGGGGCGCCCCAAGGGCGTCATGCTCAGCCATGCGAACATGTGGCTCGGTGCAGAGAGCGTCGCCTATTATCTCGGCATGGTGCGGGACGACCGGACGCTGGCAGTTCTGCCGCTGTCGTTCGACTACGGGCAGAACCAGCTGCTTTCGACATGGTACGCCGGTGGCTGCGTGGTGCCGCTCGACTACCTGATGCCGCGCGATCTGGTGAAGGCGGTAGAGCGCCACGCGATCACCACGCTGGCCGCGGTCCCGCCCTTGTGGGTGCAGGTCACGGAGATGGAATGGCCGCCCGAGACGGCGGCGCGTCTGCGACGGCTGACCAACAGCGGCGGCGCATTGACCGTCGATCTCGTTCGCCGGTTGCGGGCGCTGTTCCCTCAGGCGCGGCTCTTCCCGATGTATGGGCTGACGGAAGCGTTTCGATCGACTTACCTCGATCCCGATCTCGTCGACACGCACCCGACATCGATGGGCAAGGCCATTCCTCACGCAGAGATACTCATTATCAATGAGTTGGGTGACGTTTCTCAGGATGGAGAAGAAGGCGAGCTGGTCCACTGCGGACCTTTGGTGGCGCAAGGCTACTGGCGGGATCCCGTCCGTACGGCCGAGCGCTACAAGCCTGCTCCTGCCGCGTCGCGTTATGGCGGAATCGCCGTCTGGTCAGGCGACCGGGCGAAGCGCGAGGCTGACGGCCTGCTCTACTTCGTCGGGCGCCGCGACGCGATGATCAAGAGCGCGGGCAATCGCATCTCCCCTCA